>JAFGUM010000228.1 GCA_016938515.1 Spirochaetales bacterium
GAATGGGACTATAGCCTGTCACCCTCCGCGTCGGGATGGGCGTCCATCACCAACACACCATGAGGGGAACCACCATGCGAACACCAATCTTGCTACTGGCGGCCACCCTGCTAGCTTCGCCGCTGTTTTGCCAGACCGCGTCCTACGACGCGGGAGACCTTTCCGACAGGCTGTCGCGGACGGTATCGCTCACCGATACGTTCTTCGGGCGCTTTGACAGGCTGGTTGGCTCGTACAGCGGCGGAGGCGGCTACGACGACGGCATCATCTCGGTAAACGGCGTCTGGTACGACGGCTACGGCATCGAGACCGACTTCGGCGACCAGAGCGGCGTTCTCGGGCGCGTCTACGGCGACCTGTTCCTGCCCGTGGCGGGCGACAACATTGCCCTGCTGTTCGGCCTGGGCGGGTACCGCTACGGCGTGTTCCTCACCGGCATCGACATGCCGCTGCCGTCGGACGATCCGCTGGATAGGGACAGCATCACGGTTACCGATTTTACCGGCACGCAGTACTTCCAGGACGTCTACGCGGCGGCCCTCGCGGTACGGCAAGCCGGAGCAATTACGGTGTACTACGCGACCAACAGTCTGTACGCGCCGCGCGAGGGCGTGCTCGACTTTCAGGCGCCGCTGTCCACCACTGGCTACGCCGGCGCGCGAGCCAGCGTCCTGGGCTTTCTGCGCGGGGAGGCGCTGTTCTCCGAGGACATGGCGTTCCAGCGCGCCGGAGGCGGCCTCGACCCGGTGGGTCTCGTCGACACACTGCTGGGGACAGAGCTCGGACAGGCTCTGGTAGCCAAGGCCGGCGTGTTGTGGCGATCATTCAGGACGGCAGACTCCTCGGTAATTCCGTTCGACCCGCGGAAATTCCTCGCGCCGGCGTCGGCCGGACTCAGGCTGGGTGAAGCGCTGAGGCTGGAGGGCGGCGCCGTCATGTGCTCACCGGCGTTGCGCGACGAGCTGGGAACCTGGCTGCGCACGGCATGGGGCGGTGCCCGTCTGGCTCCCCACGGCGGAGCGGTCAGCGCCGGCTTGTCAGCGTCGTGGCACAGCGACCCTCGCCTGTCCGCCTTCTCCGGGGGACAGAGCTCGGCTATCGGCGCGGCAGCCGACGTTTCGGTGCAGATCGAGGGATTCGGGTTACAGCTCGGCGCCCGGCACAACTACTACGCGGACATCGACGACCTGATAGAGAGCTACGGACACTGGGTGTTCTTTGGCAACCTGTACTGGTCGGCCTGGCTATGACAGGCCACGGGCAAGCGCTTACTTCTTGCGCTTGGAGTTGACGAAGCGGATGAAGTCGTTAATGTTCTTGACGACTATCCTGTCCTGGTAGAGCTCGACCCGCCGCTGGTTGGCAAAATGGCCGAGTAGCGTCTGAACCTCGGCGGTGTTCATGCCCGCCCAGTGCGCCACGTCATCCACGGTAACCTTGAACTCACGCTTGTCGCCGTCCAGTTCGCTCTGATTCACGGAGCCCTGCGTTTCGTCGAGCATCAGGAAGACGTCAGCTATCTTGGCCTGGGGGTCTTCGAGCGTCAGTATCATAAACCGCCGCTTCTGGTCGTAGATGCGCTTGGTAAACACCTTGAGCAGCCTGAGGGCTATCTGCGGGTTGCCCATCATCAGTATTTCGAAGTTGGCGCGGTTAAACTCGAGCACCTTGACTGTTTCAAGCGCTATGGCGGTCGCCGAGCGCGGCGCTCCTTCGAGTATCGCCATCTCCCCGAAAATTTCAGGGGCCGACAGGATATCTATGTTCTTTTCAATGTCACCGACTATCTTGGTTATGCGAACGCGCCCCGCCTGTATCAGGTAGAAGCTGTCACCCGGCTCGAATTCGGAGAAGATAATCTCTCCTGGCTGGTAGGTGCGCGCGAACCGCGTAAACGCCGCGAGGTCTGCCATGGTCAGGCTCCTCCCAGCGCGTTAAACGCTTTTTTGGCCTTGATGCGGGCGCTTGAATCTTCGTCACCCGGCATCGACAGTACTTTGGAAAAGAACGCCTTGGCCTTGGCCTTGTCGCCCTTCTTTTCCCACGACTGTCCCATGATGAACAGGATGTCGGCCATGTCGGGGTGCTTTGGAGCGCTCTGCACAATGCCGGTGAAGTGCTTGATGGCCAGATCCCACTGGCTCAGCGCGAACAGGCAACGCCCGAGGTCGAACTGGGCTTTGCCTACATATTCCGATTCGTCGCCATTTTCGACGATGGCCTTGAATTTCTTGGCAGCGTCCTGGTACTTCTCCTGGGAGAATAAGCTTACCGCGTCGTAGTACTCCTTGGCCACGTCAGACAGGCTGGCCCCTTCCGACACCTTGGCAAGGCGCGGCGCCGAGGAGCTGGATGGGCCTCCTTCGTTGGCGTCAAAGTCGGGGGCGCCCTGCATAGGGCTCGGGGCACGTGATCCGGCGAGCGGAGCCGGGCCTTTGCCATCGCCGTACTTGGCAAGCGCGGTTTCGGCCATCTCCAGGTAGCGTCCGGATAACTCGGCCATCTTGCCCGCTGGATAGTACGTCAGGTAACGACTCAGCACGTATCGCGCTTGCGAGTACATGCGGTTTCTAAGGTAGTACTCTCCCGTTTTGAACAGCCCCATTTCAGCGTTGACGGCTGTGGGGTTTTCCATAAGGTTCTCAACTTGCTTGTGTATATGGCGCAACTGATTTGAGAATACCTTGAGCATCTTGATGATGATCCTGGTATTGGACATCGAGAAGGCTTCGAATTCGGGTACGGTAAACGCCAGCACGTTGGCGTCGGCGAGTACGACGGCGTTTTCCTCGCGGGGGTAGCGTCCCAGCGCGCTCTTGACGCCAAAAAACTCACCGGTCTGGATTATTTCACGAATCAGCTTGCCCGTCTCGATGTCGTTGTAATTAAGGCTTACCCTGCCGCTCTGGAGTACGAAGATTCTGTCTCCCTGGTCTCCCTGGAAGTATATGACCGAATTGGCGCGGTACGTCCCTACCTTGGGCATCGTTTCCTCATTGCTCCCGTATTACGGCGACAACCAGAGCCGACCGCCTGCTCAGTATAGTACATTTCCACCGATCAAGCCATGCCGTTCGTCAACATTCGAACGGCAGATAATCCAGCCGTTTTTTGAAGCCCACCGCATCACGAATGGCACGGTACAGCGAAGCCGGAGCACCGCGCACCAGGACGGGCCGCCCACCTACGACGACCTCTTCGTAATCCGCGCTGTCGGGAATGAGTTCCTCGAAACGCTTTTCTGCTATAACGGGTACGCCATCCACCGAGAGGAACTCTATATCTTCCATTGCCGCACCAGCGAGGTTCTCATACGGATCGGCGTGTCGGGCTTTCATCACGAGCAGGTCGGCATTCATACCGGGTTCAAGCGCTCCGATCCGGTCTGTCATGCGAAAAGCCTGTGCGGCGTTTGCGGTCACCATCCCGAAGAGCGTACTGGCCGGCAGATCTTCGCCGTACATTTTCTGGTACGATTCGCGCGCAAACTTCATCTCGGCGAGCAGGTTCACCGAACCCGTAGCCGTTGAATCGGTGCCAATGGCCACGTTGATGCCCGCCTGCAGCATTTTTCGAATTTTGCAGGTAACGTTGAACATAAAGTAGTTGGAAGCAGGACACCACGACACGGAAGCGCCGGCCTTGGCGGCCTTTGCGATATCGTCGTCTGAAAAACCGATGCAGTGTATGAACACGTCGTGGTCGTCCAGGCACTTCAGGCGTTCGAGAATGCCTATGCCGTCCTGGGACTCCGGGTCGAAGCCCTCCTCGAGGTGCGTTATATGGGGCCAATCCCGCTCCAGAGCCCGTGCGTGCTCTATTTCTATACCGTCACCCCAGTGCAGGTCAAACGATGAGCACTCATGAGACAGGCAGTATTCCTCTATGACGCGTATAGGGAGCCTTGAGAGATACGCCCCGTTGATCTCGTGCGGAAAGTGATCGTTAGAGGTAGCGACGCCGGAAAACATGTTCTTGTACGCGGACAGGAAGTACATCTGCTCTACGGTTATGTTTGAACGCTCGTCAAACACGGGTGATGACTTGAGGTCGGCGTCCCACGGCGCCCAGTTTAGATAAAAGCGGTCTTCCTTGGGGCCTACGCGCGGCAGGTAATTGCCCCTGAAATGATCATGAATATTGATGAGCGCGGGATACACAAACGAGGCTCCGCCAAGGTCGAAAACCGGGCCAGAACCCGCGCTCGCTGACAGGCGAGCTCCGTCTATCGCCACGGATCCCCTGGAGCGTATGCTGGTGCCGCTGGCTACATCGGCATTGCGCATCGTATAATTTTTCACTGTTGCCCATCCTTGCCTCGGGAATCACAGACCCGGAATACGCCAGAGCTGATCCCGCCAACATTCGTATCGAATCCGGTTCTTATTATATTTCGGCCGGATAGAGAAAAAAATTGACAACGAACGTCGTTTCGTCTCGCCTCGCGGTAAGCACGCGGGTTTACGCTGGTTCGAGTGTACAAACCCCTGTCATTATACTAGAATCATGGTAATAATCGAGCTATTCAGCGCGAACGGCCGGTTATGCGGTACATTGTACAGGTTTTTCCCGTACGTGTAAGCGGGTGCCAGTCATCATGTATAGAAAAACGCCGAGTGCGGCGAGTTCATGGGGTAGTGCAAATGATCAATATTCGTGAATACGAGCTTTTGTCGCTGGAAACTGGCGCGTATCGGGACATAGAGCTCGATATACTCAAAGAAACACTCGCGGCATGGAAAGAGAGTCCTGGCTCGCCATTTGAGCTGATAGAACTGCGTGATGGAGCCGTTCTGGCGGGGTTCTGCCTCTACTACCGCTCACCTAATACCGAGTATACGTACGACGTTCATTCCTTTATCGTAGGCCGCGATTATCGCAACCGCGCTGTCGGGCCTCGCCTCATAGAACTGCTGGAAGAACGCCTGCTTGAAAAAGAGCGCTACGCGGTAATCAGGGTAGAAACGTCGAAGATAAAGGAACAAGCGGTAGGTGATGTGTTCTTTCAGAAGAGCGGTTTTCAGACCATAGGGCACATACCAGGCTTCTATGACAGTGAAAACGACTATTATATCTACGTAAAGTCTGTCGCCGCCCCAAAAAGCGCTCCGACGGATGCGTCACCAACCGATTCCAGAGAAGTCTAGGAGCCCGTTGTGCTGATAGCGGCCATAGAGGCAGGCGGCACCAAATTCGTGCTCGGTTTGCTCGAGAGCTCGCCTGGTACGAGCACCCCGATCATTCGGGCAAGCGCCAGGATACCCACGGGCGAGCCCGAAACGACCATCGAATCCGCGGCGTCGTGGTTCACTGACGCGTTTTCGCGCTACGGCAAGCCAGAAAGGCTGGGAGTGGCATCGTTTGGCCCGCTCGCCGGAAGATTCGGTGAACCCGGCTGGGGACGCATCGGCCCGACGCCAAAACCCGGATGGTCCGGCTTCGACCTTCCCGGCAAGCTCTACGCACGCCTTGGGCTACAGCCAAGCGTAGACACCGACGTCAACGCGGCGGCTCTGGCGGAAGGTCTGTGGGGTGCCTCCAGGGGTATTTCCAACCACGTCTACGTAACCGTTGGTACCGGGATCGGTGGTGGCATCGTCGTAAACGGGGTCGTGCTGCACGGCGCGGGCCACCCGGAAACCGGCCACGTGCCGGTGCCGCGCGAGCCAGATGATGCCTACCCCGGCCACTGCCCATTTCACGGCGCCTGCCTCGAGGGCATGGCATCGGGGCCAGCCCTGGCGGATCGCTGGGGCGCTCCCGCGGAGTCTCTGGCTGTAGACCATCCGGCGTGGGATCTGGAAGCCCGCTACCTCGCATCCGGTTTTCTGCCACTCGTTCTCGCGCTGTCCACTGAGCGGATAGTACTCGGTGGCGGGCTCGGCTCGGCACCGGGGTTGATAGAGCGGGTCAGGGTGCACCTGCGCCGGATGCTGGCTGGCTACGTGCCACGCCTTGATACACCGGGCGCAATGGACGCGTTTATAGTGCCTCCTGGCCTCGGCTCTGCCGCCGGACTCCTGGGTGCGGCCGCGCTCGCCTTGTTTTCGTAGTGTCCCACGACTCGTGAACACCACTACGGAACTGGAATAGTAGCCCGGTATCGGGTACTCTTGAGTGTGGGTTGGTTGGTGTTTTTAACCGACCGCCCATGGGAAGGAACTCGCCATGCCTCGCTCAAACAAGCTTCGTTTCGTGTCGGCGATGGTCGCCATACTTTCAGCGCTACTGCTCAGCGCCACTCCCGAAGAGCCGTTCAACCCGCTGGGCTCACTGCCAGAAGGCGCGGTGGCCATAGTCAGCGTAGGAAATCCCGCGGCCCTGATGGTCAACACCATTGGCTTCCTCAAAAAAGCCGGGTTTGAGCCGGCGGCCAAGACGCTCACCGACGCGCTCGGCCCGCTCCTGTCACCCGCGGCAGGCGATGAATCGCTCGATGAGGCGGATGTCGCCGAGCAGGAAGAGATTCTCCCCGCGGAACTCCTCGCGGCGATGGATCCGACGCGCCGCTTCGTGGCGGGCTTGTACCCGAGCGACGAGAAAGACGCTCCGATGAGCTTGCTCATGTTCGTTCCGCTCAGGCCGGGTATCGCAGGAGAGCGCGCAAAAGAGCTGGAAGAAGCGCTCCTGGCAGATGCCGGAGAAGATGACGTGGCGATATCCTTCGACTACCCTGGCTACATGATGCTCGGAGTTGGCACCATCGAGGTTCCGCCATACGGCGCCGTCTCCCCCACGAGCCAAGCCCGTGCGGCTCGCCTCTCCGGTCAGTCCGATTCTAGCGTCGTGGTGTGGATCGATCCCGCCATCGGCAAGGACCTGCTCGACACGATTCCCGGCGGTTTGGGAGATCTGCTGTCCGAGGCAACCGCCGGAGATTCTGACGTAACCCCCAAGGTGACCATCGTTCCGTCAGAGCCGGGCTCCAAGAGCGGCCCGGGTATCGGCGTAGACAACGTAGGCGTAGACAACACCGCACCGCGCGAATCAGGCAGCGATGAGGCTCGTGATACAGCAGAATTATCCGAGGCTGCCGGCGATGACGAAGCCACGGACGACTACGCAGAAGACTACTCATGGGACGATATGGCGAGCGCAGGCGGCGCCGAAACGGAAGCCGAAACGGAAGCCGATGCGAAAGCTGACGATACAGCGGGCACCGACGGACTCAAACAGCTTGGCGCGGCCATTGATACGGGTATAGCAGAGATTCGTGCGCTTGAATTGGTTCTCACCGTACGTGAGGACCGTGCGTGGATACGAGTGGGCGCGGAACTGGCTCCCGGCGGCGATCTCGCGAAGCTCGCCGGGCTTATGGCGTCTGGCGACCGGACAATGCCGTACCTGTCATACTGCGAGGCAGACGCGCTCGTATCTATAGCATGGTCAGCCCCGCCAGACTGGGCTTCATCAATACTGGAATCCTTGTACGGCATGATTCTGCCAGACAAGGAGTTTCTCGAGGCGTCCATGGCGTCAATGCGCTCGCTGGCTACAGCTACGGGGATGAATGGCGCCGCATCACTCGACCTCAGCATGACCGAAGAGCTCGTACAGGCGCTTCGTAGCAGCGCAGACATGGAAGATGCCGAAGCCGCCGCGCTGCTGGCCAGGGGGCTCGGCTTGCAGCTGAGCGGAGCCATGGAACTCGCTGACAGGCAGTCGTACAGGGACGCGGCCGCCGCCGCGATTGACATTGCAAAAAGCCCGGCTTACGCCGAATTGATGGAAGAATCGGGCCTAACCTTCGACGTTGAAAGAAAAAAAGGCGTGATTGAAAACCTGCCCTACGACGCGTATTCGTACTCATTCTCTGTGCCAGAGGACAGCCCCGAGGCGGATGGTGCGGGGCGCGTACTCTCTATCATCGGTGACCTTCTAGCCCCGGTATACGTCTACAAGGATGATAAAGCTTATCTCGGGCTGGGCGATCCCGCCCCGGTGGCCAGAAGAGCCGTGAAGGATGCACCGGAAAAGCCGTTGCGCTTTGACAGGGCCTTCAAGTCGCTCCGTGCCGGTGCCTCGCCCGATACCCGGGCGCTGTTCTACCTGTCTACCAGCACCCTTACGCGGCTGGCCATGAGGCTGTTGCCCGAAGACCAGGAGCCGCTCGCATTCAACGCGCGCAACCTCTCGGGCTTTTTATACTGGTTCGACGCGACTCCTGGCACTATGGGCGTTGGCGTGGGCGTAGGCGCCGAGGACATCAAAGCCCTCGCCGCCGTGATGGATCAATAGCAAGCGCTCAGTTGCCCACCCGTATCCGACGCCAGGCGTCGTTGTACAGTTTTAGCGTCTCCTGCCCCAGGTCTTCCTTGAACTCGCCATTGGCGAGGTCGGTAAACTCGTAGTTGGGCTGTACTTGCATCAGCGCGCGGGCCGGCACGTTTGGTGACGGCAGCATCAGGTAGTCGGCAATGCGCGCCGCCACGTCGGGCCTCAGGATGTAGTCAATAAACTCGTAGGCCTGGTCTACATTCTTGGCGCCCTTGAGGATACACAGGCTATCCATGTACATGGGCATGCCTTCCTTGGGGAAGAAGAAGTCCACCTCGGCGCGCCTGTCCTCGGGATACTCCAGGAACACGTTCTCTGCGTAACCCTGCACCACCCAGAACTCGCCAGCCGCGAAGCTCTTGGCAAACGCCTCGGCGTCAAACTTGACGAGGTTTGGCTTCCACCGCTCTACCACCAGCCGGGCTTCTTCCAGGTGCGCGGGGTCGGCGTCATTTACCGAGTAGCCGAGCGACTTGAGCGCGGCGCCAAGCACTTCTCGCATGTCGTCGAGCATCGTCATGCGGCCCTGCAGGTCCGGTCGATCAAAGATACTCCAGCTGTGCTCGTACCCGCTCACCTTGGTCGTGTTGATGGACACGCCCGCCGCGCCCATCATGTACGGCACGCTGTGCGTGTTGCCCACGTCAAACCCGATGCGCGCTATGGCCGCGGGATCGATGTTGCCAAAGTTTTTGAGCCGACTCTTGTCTATGGGCTCCAGCAGGGAACCTGCTATCATTATAGACACGTAGTCCCCCGACGGAACGACGATGTCGTAGCCCGCGCCGCCGGCCACTACCTTGTTGTACATTTCCTCGTTGGACGCGTACGAGTCGACTACCACCTCGATGCCGGTTTCCTTGGTAAAGTCTTCCAGCACGTCGTCAGGGATGTAGTAGATCCAGTTGAACAGGTACAGTTTTTCTCCGCCACCGCCACACGACGACAGGGTCAGAGGTAGGATCATGGCTACAGCCACCAGTAGCAGCACCAGTTTCTTCATTCACTTGCTCCTTGGTTATAAGCCCCCTGCAAGGGGATTGGATGAGCGGCCTATTTTGCCGCGATGTACTTGAGGACGTTTCTGCTGGACCAGGTAAGGATGATGGTACCCACTATCATCACGACGGACAGCGCGTTTATAACCGGCGAAACGCCAAACCGTATCGCCGAGTAGACGTACAGCGGCAGTGTCGTTGCTCCTGGCCCGGTAACAAAGAACGTGATGACAAAATCTTCGAGCGACAGGGTAACCGCGGTGAGAAATCCTGAAACGATACCCGGCATCGAAACGGGAATGATAACCCTGACCAGTGTTTGCGCTTCGCTGGCTCCAAGGTCGCGAGCGGCTTCGATTATGGAAGCGTCGAACTCCTCGAGCCGGGCCAGCACGAGCAGAAACACGAAGGGCAGGTTAAACGATACATGGGCCACGAATACCGTAAACAGGCTCAGCCTGAGCCCTATCCCCGAAAAAAATATGAGCAGCGACACCCCTATGATTATCTCGGGCAGTATCATGGGCAGAAACGTTATGGTCCGCAGGTACTTTCGCAACGGGAAACGGTACCAGTTGACGGCGATGGCGCCGAGCGTACCTATTACCGTTGCCACGAGCGCCGAGCTCAGCGCGACTATGGCGCTGTTTCCAAACGCCCGCCACAACCTGGGCGAGTCCAGAAACAGCTGCGCGTACCACCGAAGTGAAAAGCCAGTCCAGCTGCCCGATTTGGACTCGTTGAACGAGTACAGCACGAGCACGAGCAGCGGCATGCTCAGAAATACTATGGTCGTTGCAAAGACCGCTCTGGAAAACGACGGCCGTCTTTTCATCTCGCGGCTCCCAGTGCATCCGCCTCGCCAGCGGGCTCAGCCGCCTCGTGGTCGTCGCCTCCGAGAACGCTGGTTCCGTTGGCGCGCAGCAACAACAGCACGCCGAGCGTGGTAACGAGCGTTATGACCATGGAAATGGCGGACGCCAGCGGCCAGTCGCGGCTCTTTGTCAGTTCGTCCGCGATCAGATTGCCGAGCATGTACGACTCGGTACCACCCACGAGCAGAGGTACAGCGTACGCGCCAAAAATGGGTATGAAGGTGAACAGGAAAGCCGTCAGAACGCCACCGCGTATGTTGGGCAGCAGCACCCTGTTGATGGCACTCATCTTGGAAGCGCCAAGATCGCGGGCCGCTTCAAGCAGCGAGAAATCGAACTTGTCTATCGTCGAGTACAGCGGCAAGATCGCGTACGGCAGGTACGTGTACACGAGCACGAGCATGACCGCGCCCCGGTTGTACAGAAAGCGCACGCTCTGATCTACGAGACCGAGCGACAGCAGCAGGTCGTTGAGAAACCCTTCGTTACCCAGAATGGCTATCCACGCGTAGATACGAATGAGGAAATTAGTCCAGAAGGGTATCATCACGAGCATCAACAGGATGTTCTGGTGTTCGCTCCTGGCCATGTAGTACCCGCACGGAATCGCTATGAGCATCGTGATGGCGGTAGCTCCCATGGCGACGATGATCGTGTTTACGGTGACCTTGCCAAAGGTCGGGTTGGCTATGGCCCGGTACGCGTCGAGCGTTGGGCTCCACTCCACGCCACCCAGGGCTCCTGGTGTGAGGAAGCTGTAGGCGACTATGATGGCCAGCGGCGCCAGAAAGAAGACAGAGAGCCACACGAGCGATGGCGCGGCGTACAGACCACCGGGGGTCTTCGCGGTGCCGGGAAGCCTCGTCATCGCCGAACCTCGACGATGTACGCGTCTTCCGCGCTGAACGACAGCCACACGTCGTCTTTCCACGCTAGCTCCGGCCCTTCATCTGACCAGTCGGCGTGCTGCTTTATTACCTTGAGCTGGGCTCCAGACGCCGTATCCACGTAGAATTTACTCTGAAAGCCCGAGTAGATGGGCTCAGCAACGACACCCGACACGACATTGATGCCATCCCGGGCCGCACGGGGCTCTGTATGGCCAATCCGGATTTTTTCTGGCCGTATGGTCCAGCTGATGCGCGAACCAGCGGGCGGAGGATTGGTGGCCGTAACCACGATGGCGCCAAACTCGGCGGTAAGAAGATCAACACGCTCCCCGCTTACCGCTGTTACGTCCGCTTCGTACAGGTTCGTCTCGCCGATGAACCGCGCCACAAAATCGGTAGCGGGCGCTTCGTATATCTCCTGGGGTGTGCCAATCTGCAAAACCGCGCCCGAGTTCATCACCGCGATTCGATCCGACACCGACAGCGCTTCCTGCTGGTCGTGAGTAACGTAAATAAACGTAATGCCTATCTTGTCGTGTATCGAATCCAGCTCGATGAGCATGTGCTGGCGCAGCTTCGCGTCGAGCGCGGACAGCGGCTCGTCGAGCAGCAGCACCGAAGGTTCGTTTATGAGAGCGCGCGCTATGGCGACGCGCTGCTTCTGTCCGCCAGAGAGCTGCGACGGCTTTTTTGAGGCGTGCGCCTGCAGCTCAACCAAGGCCAGGTAGTCGGAAACCCGGGCTTTGACTATGGCTTCCGGAGCGCGCTTGAGGCGCAGGGAAAACGCCACGTTCTCGAACACCGACAGGTGTGGAAACAGCGCGTAATTCTGAAAAACAGTGTTTACCCGCCTGGCGTCGGGAGGCAGGGGCAGGACGCTCTGTCCGTCGAGCAGTACAGAACCGCCCTCGGGAGCCTCGAAGCCCGCGATGATACGCAGCAAGGTGGTCTTGCCGCATCCTGATGGACCGAGGAGCGAGAAAAACTCGCCCTTCCGTATGTCTATGCTTACGTCGTCCAGCGCCTTGAACTCGCCAAACGACTTGCGCACGTGCTCGATGACTACGTCGCTCCCTTTCACCGTCTTTTTCTTTGCCCCTCCACATTCCATGATGCCGCCCTGGAGGGCACGCCCTCTGGGGAGACCGTTTCCGGTTGCCGATACCGGCCCGGCGACGGAATCCGATCCGTCTTCGATTCGTAGCGCACAATGAGGCAAATTCATCGATATGTCAATTAGCTTTCTGGCCTCCATACGCTTAATATGCTGTGGATAGCCGGATTGCCGCGGGTATATGCAATGAATATGCATCCACGGCGAATACGATACTTCAATACCGGCTTGCACAAGGCTACGATGTTACGCACAATGGTCCGCATGAAACTAGAACACAGCTCCGCGGCCGCTTTTGGGCGGCTCTATGATATTATCGTTCGGCTCAGGGCTCCTGATGGCTGCCCGTGGGACAGGGAACAGACACCCACGAGCATACGCGGCAACCTCATAGAAGAAGCCTACGAATGCGTAGAGGCGATTGACGAAAACGATACACCCCACGTCAGGGAAGAGCTGGGCGACGTCATGCTCGTCGCCACGATGATGGCCGTCATATACGAGGAACAGCAGGCTTTTACGCTTGCGGAGTCGCTCGACGAAACGTCGGCAAAGCTGGTCCGCCGCCACCCGCACGTCTTTGGCCACTCGAAGGCCGACTCCCCGGATGCCGTCATCAGGCAGTGGAACGACATCAAGGAACACGTCGAGGGGCGGCGCAGGAAAGACTCGGTACTCGACTCCGTGTCCAGGGCTCTCCCCCCTCTAGAGCGGGCGTACAAGCTGCAGAAGGCGGCCGCCAAGGTGGGCTTCGACTGGCCGGATCACCAGGGGCCCTGGGACAAGCTCGAAGAAGAACTACGAGAGTCCCGCGAAGCTTGCACCGCCATCGAAGCAAAAGCATCAACCGGCGGCGACGACGCAGCCGAGCGCGCCCAGCTCGAGGATGAGCTGGGCGACCTGTTCTTCTCCCTCGTCAACGTGGCGCGCAAGCACCACGTTGATCCAGCGCTCGCCATGCATCGGGCGGTGGAGAAATTTTCACGACGATTCAGGCACGTTGAAAAATCAATGGCAGCCGCCGGCGAGACGATGGAACCTGGCAAGCTCGAAATGATGGACGAGTACTGGAACGAAGCGAAGAGAAGCTAGCTTTTACCTACCCTCGGGGTGGGGTTTTTAGTATATATATATTATGGAATCACTACAGAATATGAACCGGACCTACTACGAATCCGGAACCGACGTTGAAGACTACCTGCGCGACCTGCGCACCTACCGCTCGTTCGTGCAGAAACTGGCGCAGGAAGCTACAGCCACCGATGAAGGCGTACAAGCCCTGGTTGCGGCGCTGAAACCCCGTCAAACCCCCGTGGTCGCCTCGATATTCACCGAACCATGGTGCGGAGACTCGGCGTGCAACCTGCCCATACTCAGAAGCCTGTTCCAGCAAGCCGCCATCCCGCTACGCGTGTTTGACAGGGCGAGGCACGGCGAGCTTCAGAAGCGCTACCACGACGAGGGTGTAGACCACATCCCCGTCGTGTCTCTGTGGGACGCGCAGGGTGACGAAGTAGCGCGATGGATTGAAGCGCCGGCAGCAATTGCGCCGCTCAAAGACGAGTGGAAACAGCAGCACCCCAGGATGATGGAACTCTACGCCATCAAGGAAGGCAACCGCGAAGCGGAAAACGAGTTTGCCAGGCTCTATCGCTCATTTATGGAAGACATGGCCGTGTGGTACCGCGAGGGCATGTGGGACGAAACAATCCGTGAGATAGTGGAGCTGACTGGCAAGCCTCGCTGACAGCGCCAGCCGCCTCGGTAGCGTTGTTGA
>JAFGUM010000229.1 GCA_016938515.1 Spirochaetales bacterium
ATCACCAATGTCAAGACAAGCGCGGACATAGATCGTGTTGCCGCAAAAATCGTAGAGGAGTGTTCCAGGCCGCTGTCGTTCTCCGGCACGTCATACTCGCTCGGGCTTTCAATGGGCATTGCCGTATTTCCCGATGACTGTGAATCCATCGAGGATCTGGTCAACAAAGCCGATTCGGCCATGTACCACGTCAAACACCAGGACAAGAACGCGTACGCGTTCTGCAACGACAGCGCGCACGACATTTCCAGCGTCGATTGACACTGAAACACCCCCATGCTATGTTTTCGCGCTGTATGTAGACGGAGCGCTTACCCACGCATCCCCACCCAGGAAGGTTTCGATGTCATCCACTAACGACAAACACGTCAAGCCGGAAGCAAAAGAGAATCGCCATAAGGGTAATTCTTTTGTTTATATAGGAACCGTGGTACTCCTCGTGATTACCATCATCGCGTTCGTATTCGTACCCGCCATGGGAAGCATGTCGGACGGCGGGGATCTGACCTTTGGTTCCTGGGATGGCAAGCCCATTTCATTTATTCAAGGCGGCTATTTCTCCAACCAGGTGCAGCAGACCAAGGCGGAGTTCGAAAGCCAGGGCTACAAGGATACAGGCGACCAGTTCTTTGCCTACCAAGTCTGGCGGCGCGCGTTTGAAAACACCGCGGTGCACTTAGCGCTGCTCGACTACGCCCGAGACGCCGGTATAGCCGTGAGCGATGCGTACATCGACAGAAAAATGATAGAGCACCAAGCCTTCCAGGAGGATGGCGCGTTCTCCAAGCGAAAATACCGCGAGGCTACCAATTCGTTTAAGCTCGCCCTCAGAAAAGACATAGAGCTATCCACACTCAAGAGCCGATACGTTTCTGATTCTGTATCATACTCCCCGAGCAAAGCAGAAATAGAATTCCTGAGTTCCATGGCCAGGTCGCAACGTGCCATCGAATACGTAGCGTTTCCATTCAACGCCTATCCTGACTCCGAGAAGCTTGCGTTCGCAAAAGAGCACGCTGATCTATGGAGGCGCGCGAGGCTCTCCCGAGTCACCATCACGTCTTCGCTCAAGGAAGCCGAGCAGATACGCGAGAAGGTGGGTAACGCAACACTCTCGTTTGAAGACGCGGCGAAGAACCATTCTACAGACGCGTACGCATCCAAGGGTGGCGACATGGGGCCTGGTTTCGTGTGGGAACTCAAGGACGATTTCAAGAGTGATGATGACTTCAACGCGGTGCTTTCCCTCGCAAAAGGCACCGTCTCCGATGTGCTTGAAACGCCGTCCGGCGCCTGGGCTTTCTATCGCGTAGAAGAGTCCACATCCGCACCAGATTTTGATTCAGACGAACTACTGGCTTCTGTAACAACCTACATGAACAGAAATGAAAAAGGTCGCATCGAAGACTGGATTGTAGCCAGCGCTTCGTCGTTTGCCGCGTCCGCCGCTGGTGATTTTGGCACAGCAGCAACCAAGGCAGGCTTTGAGGTCAAGGAGACCAGGCCCTTCCCGCTCAACTACGGCAAGGCGCTTGACATTGGCTACTTCTCCTTGCTGGGCGCCCTCGATACAACCGGCCTGCCAGAACTCAACGGTGCCGATTCTGACGACCGTTTCCTGGAAACCGTATTCACATTGGAAGCCGGCGAGGTTTCCGAACCGCTCATAGTCAACGACAATGCTCTCGTCGTGCGGCTTAAAGAAATCAGACAGGCAGAAGACGGGGAGATGAGTCTCCTTGAGAGCTACTACCCCATAGTCGTAGAGCAGGCTGTCTCGGCCGAACTAGCCAGCGCCATACTCAAGGACCCGCGACTCGAAGACCTGTTTTTTGGGGCTTTCGCGCGGGTATACTCAGCGTCTAACTGACACCATAGCTATGGCTGCCGATGGACCCCTGCTCGTAGATACGGGTAGGGGTCTTTCTGTCTTGTATCGCAAGCGTTGGCTGTATTCCCGCCATGATCCGGCCAGACAGGCTGAACGCGCGGCGGGCGAAGCACAGATTTTAGAAGACACGCTATATTTCGTACCTTCGCCGTGCCTGTGTTACGGCCTCACCACGGTCATGGCACGAATACCTGAGTCGAGCGCAATCCTGTGCGTTGAAGCGGATGCTGTCTTGCTGGAGCTTGCGCGCGATGCCCTCAAGAGAGCAGTGCCAGAGGCTCGCGACGAGTTGCGGCTGGTTTCACCCGAAGAAACCATCGATGCGTACCGCATCCTTGAAAGCAGCCGCCAGGGGCGGCGATTCAGACGCGTCATCGAATTGCGTCTGTCGGCTGGACGGGCGCTGGCAGATGGCGTGTACGATGACACGCTGGATGCGCTGCGGCAGACCCTGAGCACGCGCTATCGCAATCGAGTAGCGCTTGTTCGTATGGGCAGGTTGTGGACGCGAAACACGATAGCTAACCTGTCCGCCATGCGCTGGCAGAATATCCGCCAGCCCGCCAGACAGTGCAAGCCTGTTGTCGTCTGTGGCGCGGGGCCATCACTCGATACCACCATGCCACTGATCAGGCGCTACCGTGATTCATTGTACGTGCTGGCCTGCGATACCGCATCTGGAGCTTTGGCTCGTGCCGGAATCAACCCGGATGCGGTGGTTTGTCTTGAAGGCCAGGTATACAACGTGCAGGACTTTCTGCCGTTAGAAAGCACCACTACCCGGCTGTTTGCCGACTTATCAGCGCACCCATCGTCGTTCAGAGCCACCACGGGCCCTGTGACGCTCCTCTTGAGCGAATGGGCAGAGAGCTCTTTTCTTTCCAGGCTCGCGACATCGGGCTTACCGCTCGTTGCGGTACCACCCCTCGGTTCTGTGGGCGTACTGGCTATACACGTGGCAAAAATGCTTGGAGAGCATATATTCGTTGCCGGTCTCGACTTCGCTTTCAGCCCTGGCAAAACACACTGCGCCGGCAGCCCATCCGATATCCGTGAACGCGGAAGTGAAACCAGAACGCGCAAGCACGCCGTTTCATGGGCGGCATCGTACAGGGATGGCGTAACGCGGCTGCAAACCGCACGCGTGGGAAGTGGACTCGTTACAGACCCCGCGTTGTCCATGTACGCTTCGTTGGCGGCACACGAGCTACGTGGAAGCCATACCTACGACCTTAGAGGCGGTTACGGAACCCCACTACCCATTCCACTGGCTTCCGAGGACACACTACGTGAACTGATAGCGACGACAGCGTCTGACTGCCGTGAACTAGTGGACAGCGGCGATTACCGCGCCTCCAGGACCGACTACGCCGCTTTAGCGCGCGCGTTTCTCGCGGGGGAGCTGGTTCGCGTCGAATCTATCGCATCGATCCTGAGCACTGGAGCAGACAGCGAGCTGCTACCCGGCCTGCTTTCAGAGACGGATCTCCTGTACGCCCACTTCCCTGATCCTGAACGCGTACTGCTCCTTGAACGCGATGCGTTGAAAAGAGTCGCGGTTGAAGCCGCCTACTGGCGTGGCAAACTTGGGGCAGCCATCGATTCATTCGATTCTTCCCAATAAGCAGAACCTCGATCAGCGTCGGTCGTCGTCCTCATTCTCACGCAAGACAGCCATAAATGATTCCTGGGTCAGTTCCACGTCACCAACCATCTTCATGCGCTTCTTGCCTTCCTTCTGCTTCTCGAGGAGCTTGCGCTTGCGGCTTATGTCGCCTCCGTAACACTTGGCAAGCACGTCCTTGCGCAAGGGATTTACGGTTTCCCTGGCGATAATCGACCCGCCTATGGCAGCCTGAATGGCAATTTTGAACTGCTGCCTGGCCATGGAATCCTTGAGCCGTTCGCAGACCTTTCGACCACGTTCCTGTGCGGAGGGTTTGTATACGAGCTGAGCGAGCGCGTCTACTGGTTTTGAATTTATGAGAATATCAAGCTTTGCCAGTTCTGTTGGCCTGTAGTCTATTATTTCGTAGTCAAAACTCGCGTAGCCACGGCTGGTGCTCTTGAGCTTGTCGTAAAAATCGAACAGAACCTCCGCGAGCGGCATCTCGAAGGTAAGCTCGACGCGCTTTTCGTCCAGGTGCGTAAAGCCGGTCTGGGATCCTCGCTTGCCTACGCACAGCGTTATGAGATTGCCTATATACGCGAGTGGTGTAATTATCTGCGCCTTTATGTAAGGCTCCTCGGCGGCTTCTATCCTTGATGGGTCGGGGTAGTCGGCAGGGTTGTCCACTATTACCACATCGCCGCCATTGCTCATCGACAGCTTGTATCGGACACTCGGCGCCGTCATGATTATGGCCTGGTCGTATTCCCGCTCCAGCCGTTCCTGCACCACTTCAAGGTGCAACATCCCCAGAAAACCGCATCTAAAACCAAAGCCCAATGCGGCAGAATTGTCCTTGTCGTATATGAGTGACGCATCGTTGAGCTTGAGCTTCTCCATGGCTACCTTGAGTTCGTCGTAGTCCGCTGTATCCATCGGGTAGATAGAGCTGTAGACCACGGGCTTGACCTCGCGGAACCCAGGAAGGGGCGCCGGTGCTGGGTTTTCCACCGATGTAACCGTATCGCCTACGCGCACATCCGACACGGTTTTTATGCCGGCGATGAAATAGCCAACGTCGCCGGCTGTCAGCTTTTCTGCCTTTGCGAGCCCCATCTTGAAATAGCCAGTTTCCTCGACCTCGTACTCCGAGTCGTTGTACATGAGCCGTATCCTCATGCCCGGGACGATCACTCCGTCAAAAACGCGCATGTGCACTATGACGCCGCGATAAGGATCGTAGTGGCTGTCAAAAATAAGCGCCCTCGTCGCGGCATCTGGTGAACCAGCAGGCGCTGGAACCCTTTCGACGATAGCTTCGAACAGCTCATCTATACCCGTACCAAGCTTGGCGGACACACACAGCGCTTCATCTCCGTCCAGCCCGAGGTCATGACTTATCTGATGTCGGGCATCGTCAATATTGGCCGCTGGCATATCAATCTTGTTGATGACAGGCAATATCTCCAGGTCGTGCTCCAGGGCCATGTACATATTAGACAGAGTCTGCGCTTCGACTCCCTGTGTTGCGTCCACGAGCAGGATGGCTCCCTCGCACGAACTGATCGCTCTCGATACCTCGTATGAAAAATCTACGTGACCTGGTGTGTCGACGAGATTGAGCGTATACTCCAGCCCATCCTTCGCCGTATACGACAGCGTTACGGCCTGGCTCTTTATGGTAATGCCCCGCTCCCGCTCGATGTCCATATTATCGAGCATCTGGCTCTGCATTTTCCGCTGATCTACGATCTTGGCGCGTTCTATAAATCGATCCGCAAGCGTAGATTTGCCATGGTCTATGTGCGCTATAATGCAGAAATTGCGTGTACGGGCTATGTCGTGCATGGGAGGAATGTACCCCGAATCGTCGTCATTGTTCAATCACGCGCGTATTGCAGTACGTGGTTTGCCACGCCTGTATGGGTCCTGTATACTTTAGGCATGATTGAACCAGAACGGATACGCCACCTCAACGGAAACGACGATGGACTGGTCGCCCAAAAGCCGGCAGCCTTCGTACTCTACTGGATGCAGGCTGCGGGCAGAGCTGTTGACAATCCCGCGCTGTGGTACGCGGCGACGCGTGCTGACGAGCAGAGACTACCGCTACTCGTTCTATTCGTCCTCACAGACTACCCCGCAGCCACGGCGGCTCAGTATCGCTGGATGCTGCATGGACTACGGGAATGCGCCGCATCGCTTCGCGAAGCTGGCGTTGGTTTTTCAATCAGACGGGGCGATCCTGTTGATACGGTACTGGCCGCGGCCAAAGACGCCGCGCTTGTCGTATGCGATCGATCTCCCGCACGATGGTCGGTTCTTGCACGAAACGCGCTGGCTTCCCGTTTACGAGTCTCGTTCGTGGAAGTAGACGGCGAGTCCGTCGTTCCTGAAGCCGTCGCCAGCCACAAACAGGAGTGGTCTGCCAGAACGTTCAGGATGAGAACGGCTGGCGCCATTGCATTATACGCTTCCCGGTTGAGCCTTGCGGTTCCCACACCAAAAAAATCTGCGCACTCCCTGGGCTATCCGAGTGATGAGGAGTCATGGGCATCGTACGACGCTACCCCTCCACCAGCCTATCCCGGGGACAGGTCTCCAGAGCAACGGTTTTCGCTGCGCCCTGGCTACCAGGCGGCGCGTGAGAGACTCGAGAGCTTCATCGCCAACAATCTGGATGCGTACGACTCCGACAGAAATGACCCGTGCAAAGACGGTACGAGTGGCTTGTCAGCGTACCTTCATTTTGGGCAGATTTCATCGCTGGACGTACTAAGGGCGGCTCGGCTACACGGGGGGCCGGGATATCCCGCCTATGCTGAACAGCTAGTCGTCCGGCGAGAACTCGCGAGGAACTTCGTACGGTTTCGCGTGATGGACTATGACTCGTGGGAGGGCCTGCCCGCCTGGTCGCGGGAGGCGCTGGAACGTGCAGCGGGAGACCGGCGCGCATACGCGTACACGCGCGACGACTTCGAGGCTTCAGCCACGCACGACCCGTACTGGAACGCGGCTCAGGAGCAGCTCGTGCGAACCGGCACCATACACAACTACATGCGCATGTACTGGGGCAAGATGCTTCTGGCGTGGAGCCGTAGCCCCCGCGAAGCGTTCGACACCGGCGTCTACCTCAACGACCGCTACGCGCTCGATGGCCGTGATCCCAACGGCTGGACCGGCGTAGCCTGGTGCTTTGGTCTCCACGACAGGCCGTGGCCGTCCCGCCCGGTTTTCGGAACGGTCAGGTCGATGACCGCGGCAGGGCTCAGGCGCAAGTTTGACGCCGACCTGTACGCCGAGACCTGGTCAGCCCGGGGAGCGAGAGCAGGTGCCGCCATTCAGCCAGGCCTGGGCTTCTGAGGCACCGCCCGCGGATTGCCAATTGCTTACAAGATTGCTACATTACTTTGACGGAGGAATGGCAACGATGCTCGAATCGCTCGAATACACAGAGGTACACGGTACCCGCGACGACAAAAACATTACTGTATACGCCCTGTCGACGTGCGGCTTCTGCAAGAGGGCTCTGTACTTTCTCAACACCAACGGCTTTTCATACCGGTACATATATGTGGACTTGATACCGTTGGAGACAAAGACGAAGGCAAAAGCCGAACTCAAGGAAAAATACAAGGCTGACGTCGCGTTTCCCTTCGCAACGGTTGGCGACAACGATTATCTGGTCGGCTTCATCGAAGCTGACTGGAAAGACACGCTGGGGGTATGACCATGGCAGAAAAATCATTAGACGACACCAGAACCTTCGCTACCATGGTGGCGGCAAAGCAAGGCTGGGAGCTCAATCCAGACGCTGAATTTACTGATAGCCTGCTGGAAGGCCTCACGGTAAACTGGAATCGTTACGGTTACTTTTTATGCCCATGCCGCGACACAGAAGGCTCCAGGGAAGACGATGCTGCGGTCGTGTGTCCATGCACTTTCTCCCACGCCGACATAGCTGACTATGGGCATTGTTACTGCGGGCTGTACCTGAAAGCTGGCTTCTCAGCTTCCGGCAAGGTTCCCGGCGGCATCCCCGACAGGCGGTTCTCAAAGTCCTGAGAAGCTCCTGATTATCATTGCTTGCGCATGAAGACTCGTCCACGCTATCATGCGGTCGATGACGAGCCACTACCTCGACTGGGCCGCTACCGCTCCCCCGTTTGCAGACATACAGATCGCCGCCGCCGATTTCGCGAGCACGACTTACGGCAACCCTTCTAGCGCCCACACCGCTGGAAGGGCGGCTGGCGAGGCGCTCGAACAGGCTCGCGCCCGGTTCGCCGGGGTCATTGGCGCTCCCTCAAACAGCATCGTATGGACTTCCGGCGGCACCGAAGCGGACTCGATCGCGCTGCTGTCCGTGCTACGCCGACAGCGTCCGGTGTCGATAGTAGTCAGCGCCATCGAGCACGACGCCGTATACCAGCAGGCTAAAACCCTGTCCGAACTCGGCGTCCAGCTCATCGTGGTACGCCCCTCAGGCGACGGTACCGTATCTCCTGGATCCGTCGCCGACGCAATCCGGCGCGACACGGCGCTCGTATCGGTGATGGCTGTCAACAACGAGACGGGTGCCATCCAGCCGATAGCGGCGATAGTCGAAGCCGTTCGCGCCGCTTCCGCGGCGGCTGGCGCCGACCCTTTTGTCCACACAGACGCGGTGCAGTCGTTCGGAAAGGTACCGTTCGACGCCGCCGGCTTCAGAGTCGACGCTGCGTCCTTCAGCGGGCATAAGTTCGGCGGTCCTCGTGGCACGGGGGCGCTGTACCTACGCCGGCCGCTCGAAACCCTGGCGCGGGGCGGCGGCCAGGAGCGTGGCATCCGCCCGGGTACGGTCAACGTGCCGGGAGCGTGGGCCTTCGCGGCGGCGGCGGAGCGTGCTCTGCATCGTCGGCAGCAGTCGTACGACGAGGCCGCCGTACTGGAGCGGCAGCTCTTCGATGGCATACGGTCCATTTCGGGCGCCACGGTGCTACCCGAGTGCAGAAACGCCGGTGCCCCCGGATACAGCCCGTACATAACGTGCGTCGCATTCCCGGGACTGGGCGGAGAAACGCTGGCCCGCGTACTCGACGACGGCGGCGTATTCGTTTCGACCGGCGCCGCGTGCTCGGGCGCGCGCAAGGAACGACGCGTCCTTGACGCTATGGGAGTACCCCGTGAGCTGTCGTTTTCGTCTGTTCGCGTTTCTTTCGGACGCGACACCACGGCGGAGGACGTGAACGCTTTTCTGGAAAAAGCTACCGACGCCTACAGGCGGTTCAAAGTATGATAGCGCCCCACGTATCGGACACCGACGCGCTGTACCTTATAAAAGTCGGAGAGATACACCTTAAAGACGGCAACCGCACAGAGTTCGATGATCGTCTTAAATACGATATAAAACACAGGCTCGCTGGTATAAAAACAGAACTGAGCTCTCGAGAAGGTCGCTTCTATCTGAGGATCGACGAAAAGGAATCAACAAGAGCGGAATACGTTCTCTCCCACACTCCTGGCGTCAATGGATGGGCGCGAGCTCATCGCGTTCGCAAGGATATAGAAAGCATCGAAGAAGCCGCCGCTACCGTAATCTCCCCGTATCTAGAGGCAGGCCCACAGAGCTTCAAAATTGAGGCTAGACGTTCTGACAAGGGTTTTCCTCTGGACTCGTACGGCGTAGCCCGGGAAATTGGGGGTCGACTACTGCGACGGTTTCCCGGACTCAGCGTCGATGTCCATACTCCTGCTCTCGTCGTCAATATAGAAATACGAGAGAAAGCTTATGTATTCATACTGGGAGGTTCCGGGGTGCGGGGGCTTCCTGTAGGCTCGGGAGGGCGCGGTTTGCTCCTATTATCCGGGGGGATCGATTCACCGGTAGCTGGATTCAGGATGCTTTCAAGGGGACTAGCGCTCGAGTCCCTCCATTTTCACTCCTACCCGTACACGTCCAGGGAAGCCTGGGAAAAAGTACGCGATCTGGCATCCGCGCTCGCGTGCTACGCGGGTGGAATGCTGCTGCATACGCTCAGTTTTACGGAGGTGCAGCTGAAGATACAGAAAGATGCGCGGGAAGAATACGCCACGTTGTACCTGCGCGCCTGCATGATGATGGCTGCCGACATGGTAGCAAAGAAACTCAAGCTCAATTCCATAGTAACTGGAGAAAGCCTGGGACAAGTGGCTAGCCAGACAGCAGAAAACATGCGTTTTACCGGATCATTTACAGATATGGCACTACTGCGACCACTGGTAGGAACTGACAAGGAAGATATAATGCGGCAAGCACGAACAATAGGCACGTACGACCTGTCAATCCAGCCTTACGACGATTGCTGCGTACTTTTTACACCCAAGCACCCCGTGCTCAAAGCCGCTTACGAAAAAAGCAGGGAAGAGTTTCTGGCCATGGGGTTTGAAAAATCCGTGGCCGAAACAATAGACAGCATGAATACCGTCAGACTTCCCTGCGCGTTTACGCCTCTGCGGGAACCATAAGAATATCGGCGATTATCCGCTCGAATTCTTTCTCTGGAAGAGCGCCCATGGATACCCTGGGCTGTCCTTCAACGGGAATAAACAGCAGCGTAGGTATGCTCTGAATACCGAACATGCCCGCCAGCTCCTGCTCCGCTTCGGTGTCTACCTTGTACACGATCAGCTTTCCTTCGTACTTTTTTGAGAGCTTCTCGAGCACGGGAGCCACCATCTTGCACGGGCCACACCAGTCCGCGTAAAAATCGATTATGGCGGGAAGCTCTCCACGATACTTCCACTCTTTTTCATTCTCGTAATCGAAAACTTTTTCCTTGAACATCGCTAGGCTCAAATGCTCGGCCATCTTGTCCTCCACACCGATAGATATACGCTTACGACCTCGATGACCGCAAGCTGTTGTGTTCTCCAGCTAATATATAGAATTCAATATGTATAGTCCAGTACTCCGAAGAAAAAAGCCGCCACGAAGGGCGGCTTTGCTACCGTAGACCGTCAGGTCAGAACCAGAATCTCAGGCCAAACGCGCTCTGAGCTCCAA
>JAFGUM010000230.1 GCA_016938515.1 Spirochaetales bacterium
GACTAGGATTTTTATCTACACGCTCCAGATCTCCGGGTAGTCATGCTCCTTCTCGCACCATCGGCACACGAACGTGTTGGTTCCGGGCTTTCTGACAAACGACGGCTCCACGTGTTCCTGGTGCGCGGGATGCGAAACGCAGTTTTCGTTGCGGCACGCGATATCGTCAAAATTGTAGATGCGCGGCGGCATGCCCAGGCGGTACTTTTTTACCACCGCATGATCCTTGACGAGGTTGAGCGTGCAACCCGGCGATACCGCGCCAAGCCGCTTGAGCTCTTTTTCACCAAACGACAGCAGGTCGGGTACAGACACGATGCCCTTGTAGCCACCAGAATCTGAATGGTACACGCCGTGTGACGAGCGCAGGTTGAGCCCCAGCACGCGTCGAATCTTGTCGACACGGTTCCAGATTTCCTCCAGGGACGAACCCGCCGCTATATGGTCTATGACGAGCCCCGATTCAACAGGCTTGATACCAACCTTGTATTCCGGTTTCGCGTGCGGTGAAACAGCCGCCTCAACGACAAACTCCTCATCGGGAGTCACCTCGGGTAAGCCAACGCCAGTAAAGTCGTCCCCGATGACGCCCGCGAGCATGGCCATCAGTGCTGCGCGCGTGTAGTACCCATTGGCAGATTGAGCGTCCCACCCGTTCAAGGGCGTATCATCAAGGAAGGTTGGAATAGTCGGAGCAAGCCGATCCCGCGGTAGCGGGTGATAAAACCTGGTGCCGTCACGGAGCTTGTCCTGCATATCCTTGCGAAACGTCACCGCCCACCTGAGAGCCGGAGCCTTCTCCAGTATCGAGTCACCCATGCGCTCTAGCTGCAGCCTCGTAAAGTACCAGATGGCGGCGGTCTGCCCGGCGGCCAGGTACTCGTCTATAGAATCCCACAGCCGAACGTCGTACCCGTTGCGGCGCATGCGCTCAGTGTAGGCTTCGGGCATCGCCAGCTCTGCGGGCGCCACGAGGTCTACGACTACCTGGCCAAACACTCTGAGGCCATCGGCTTTGGAGTGAGCCGTGCGCCCATGACGCAGGTCGCCTATAAGCGCCAGGTGTATGCGCGAGTCGTTCCAGTCTTGCTGCTCGAGAAAACTGAATTCGTCCAGGAACTCCTGAGTCGGGTGCTCGTGCTTGCCATCCCCTGCGTTGATGAAGGATGGCCGGGCGTATCCGGAGCGCTCGGCCCAGGGGCCCAGGTAGTCGGCCAGCCACGCGCATACCCCTTCGAGCTTGGAGCGGATGACAAAGGCCGACTCGGGGGCGTACCCGATGAGCATCTTTATGGCGTCGGTAAGGCTCTCGTTTTTCGCAAAACTGGAGCTGGCAGCGTCGAACATGGTCGCGCGAACGCGATGAAACAACGCGGCGTTGCGGAAGCTCTCGCGCGTGCGGGTAGAATTTTCCAGAAATATGAGGTACGCGGAATAGTCTGGGTCGGCTATCCTGAATCGTGACACGTCCCTGCCAGCTGCCAGATCAGTTTTCAGCTCCCTGGCTTTGCTGTACAGGTATCGCTGCTCGTCTAGCGAAAGGTCACCGACTACGCCTATCGACCGACCCCTGAATGTTCCCGTCCTGCTCATCATTCCCTCCCTGCCGTGTATAGTGTCACGAAGCTTGGTGAAAAGTCCTGTCAGAGCCTTTGAAAACCCGCCAGACGGCTTTCAGAGAGCCTTTTTATAGTCATCACAAAGCTTCGGAACACTAAACATAAAAAAAAGCGGAAAGCAGCCTGCTTTCCGCCCTCACCATCACCGCCTCAACTCCGAAGCGGTGGTCAACGCCTCCGCTTCCAGCACCAGAAATGCTCCGCCAGGCCCCTGCGCTACCAATCGCCCTCCAGACTGCGTCAGAAAGGTCCAGCGGCTAACCGGCTCCGAGCTGGCTTTCAGTTCCAGCGTCGCCTGATCGAAACGTCCTATGGCCCAGTCTCCACCCTTCTTGACGACAGCGTACAGCGACGAGCCGTACTTCCACAGCATCGTGTCGGCAAATACGTCATCTGCACCCTGGACCACGTCCGAGTAGTCCGCCTTGGCTACACGCACGAGGCGCACAAGGCCACCGGTACCGGTAATCTGCCCAGCTACCGCCACGTACGCGTCGCCTACGTCCACGATGCTCGAGGCCCGTATAGTATTGAGTGAGCTGCGTCGTATCGTGTCGCCGGTTTTCAGGTCCACGAGGGCTATGCGCGAAAGGGGCGCGTCCGGGTTGACGAGTTCAAACAGGACGACACCGGAGGCTTCCCTGTCGGCGGCGGCTGTCACTTCGTCCCGGATGGCATCCTTCTGGTCGGTGGCTATGGCGTCGCGATCTTTCGCTATCTCCTGGTCCTTGGCCGCGGACGCTTCTTCACGCGCCGCGAGAGCGGCCTTGTCAGCCTCTACCCGCGCTTCGCGCTCGGCTAGCTCCCTGGCCGCGGTTGCGTCCTCCTCGCGAGCCTTCTCCGACACCTCGAGACTCGCTTCCTGCCCCGCGCCAAGGCCCTGAGCGGCTTCGTCATCGGGTGTCTCGCCAGCGTCGGCGCTTCCGGCTTCTCCAGCGGTCCGGTCTACCGCGCCAGTATCCGCCTCACGTCGCTCTTTTTCTGCCGCGATGGCGGCTTCTTCGCGGGCTATGCGATCGCGCTCGGCGTCGATGGCCGCCTTCTCCTCATCCTGCCCTCGCTCTTTGATGTCCACGATGTCCATTCGCTCATCGATACCGCCCGTAGGTGACTCTTCCCTGAGGCTGCCTACAGTCGATTCATCGGTGATGGGCGTGGTGTCTACAGAACCCAGTACGCCGGTGCCAGCCTTGGCCGTGAGGGGAATGACGATGCGTGATCGCCCCGCCCATTCGTCCCATCGCACCGACAACCCGGCGTTGGAAGCCGACAGTTCTTTTGCAACCACCTGCTTGTACTTTGAGCCGAAGTATCCCAGGTCTCCGCGGTACACCGCGTTGTATATCGTTATGAAGATCGCCAGCGTGTCCGCATCCCGCGCTGAGTAGCCGTAGGCCGTCTCCAAAAAGCCCGCAACTATACGCCTGAGGTTGCGCACGTGGTCAACGAGGGCTCCTTCGCCCAGCACGATGATATCGGCGTCCAATCCGACCGGAACCGTGGGATCCACGGCGTGGATAACGAAGTATCTCCCTGTCGAGCCGGAACGGGCGGCTCCGCTGGCCACGGCTGTTCCGAGGGCGCGTCCTATGGCGCGTATAGACTCAGCGCTCTCTATAACCTCGTGTGGGCCTTCGTAGTTTATGAACTCTATCGTCCGCTCACCGGTGCTCGATAGTTCAGTCTCGTCGACGTCCAGCGCATGAGCCGAAAGAACAAAGCCAAGGGCGGCGACCATAGACAGCGCGATCCGTTTCGTCATCACGTTTTCTCCTTCCGGCGCGTACCGCCGCATCATCCGCGAACCAGGCTAGCGTGCCCAAGACAGGCTCCTGAGCGCCCGCTCGGCCGCATCCAGCACGTCCCGGGGGTACGTGCCACCGGCAATCCTCATCAGAGCCAGCACACCAGAGCGATCGTCAAGAGCGCCGCTGGACCGATACAGGCCTTCTATGGCGCTTACGACAGCCCGGGCGCTCCTGTCGTCAAGCCTCGTCGCCGCGGCCGCGGCAAAGGCCACGAACGCTTCTCCCTCCGGATCAATTCCTATCGTCGCCAGCGCCCGCGCCGCCGCTACCCGGACGGCCTCATCCGCGTCGTCCTTGAAAACGTCCACGAGTATGGGCACGGCCTGCGGCAGACCCAGCCGTCCTAAAAGTTCGCACGCCCTGGCTCGGGGTAAGGCGCCGCCTGGCATAGGACCGGGCTTCAGAGCCCCCATGCCGAACGGCGCTTCCATCCTGCCGCTGGCCACCGCGGCCAGATACAGCATAGTTCGCGTGGTCTCTCCGCTTATAGTACCCGATTCTATGGATTTTTCAATATCGACGAGTCTCATCATCGTCGCGTCATCGGTAGACGAGCCGGAAGACCAGCGTGCTTCCTCCCTGGCAACCGCGTCAACCGCGTCCAGGTCTATTCCCGGGACGCTGAAAGTGGACGCCATGGTAAAAGCCTTCTCAAAACGGTACGCGTAGAGAATCCAGTCGGCTCCCCCGGCGAATACCGTACCCGTGGGAGCTATGGCTGGCGTAGAAACGGTATTGCGCAGAGCCAGCGTGCGGTACGGCGAGCCATCCGGTCCAAAGCTGCGAACCGACGAGCGGGTGATGAGCACGAGCCGTTCAGAAAAGGCTACGAAGCCAGACAGAGCACTATCCATCTTCGTCTGCGTTCGCCATCGCTCGGTTCCATTCGTATCCAGCGCCACGATGGAACCGCTCGCGTCCAGTGCATAGTAACCATCAGCGGACGCGGCTACCGCTAGCGGCCGTGCGGCCATCCTCGCCGCTACCGGCACTGCTATCGTGTCACCAATAATAGAGAGGCTACCGTCCGCCATGGCTGCGATCAGACCGTCGGGCCCGGCTCCCAGCGCGACCAGCGGCGAGCTGGTGTTCAGAGGCATGCTCTCCACGCCATCGGGGGAATAGAGCAGCACGCGCCCGTCTACAAGACCCACGGCTGGCCCTCCGCCCGGGCCTATGACGACGCCGGTGCCCAGCGCATCTCCCAGCGTGGTCATCCACAGCTTTTTACCATTGGGAGCGTAGGCGTATAGAGTACCCCCAGCCACGACGTAGAGCCTGCCGTCAGGGCCAAATACGGGAGGAGTAGCCGGGGCGGCACCCACTTCTACCCGCCATACTTCCCGCCCTGACCTGTTGACCATCGCCAGGCCTGTCTCACCGGACGATATCACGGCTCTTCCGTACCGGTCGGTAGCTATGAAGGGGAGTCGTCGTTGCTCGAGTACCGTTTTACCGATCGCCACGCCGTCCAGGGTCAAAACGTACAGGGTCTTTGAGTCTGACAGCAGCCACAGGAGCCCATTGCCGACGACAGGCCCGGCGCTCGTAACGCCGCCGACGGGAAACCGGAACAGTATCTCAGCGTCAGCCGCCTGACCCACACCCTGGCCGTACGCGGACGCCGCCAGGGCCAGCGACGCGATGAGTGCCACCATGCCGTGACTACCATCACCAGCGTGGCGGCTACCGCAGCCGAAACCGAACATACGACTCCACGTGCGACGTCTGAGGGTAAAAGTCGAATACGCTCGCCTTCTCAACCTCATATCCGGCCTGAACGAGGGTGCCGGCGTCGCGGGCCAGCGACACGGGGTCGCACGAAACGTACCCTATCACCGGCGGAAGCGCGCGAACCAGCCACGCGCGCACGCGGGGCGCCAGTCCTGCCCTGGGAGGATCAACCACGACGTAGTCGTAGCGCTCTGATGCCTGGGTCGTCTTGGTCCAGTCCTCAATGCTGGAAGCCGCGTACCTGGCGCCGGCGCCCACGTTGAGTGACGCGTAGCCGATGGAGCGCTGGTCCTGCTCCACGCACGTGACCCTGCCAAAAGAATCTCCGAGGAAGGCCCCGAAAAGCCCTACGCCACAGTACAGGTCAGCCGCTTCCTCACCCGTTACGGCATCGCCAACGACCGCGGGGACAAGGCGCTCCAGTGTTTCCAGGTTGCTCTGGAAAAACCCGCGAATGTGAAACCTGAAGTTTTTTCCGCCTACAGCCACCGACAACTCGCCGTCCGGGCCTTCCAGCCACGCGTCATCGTGGTAGCCAAAGGCCATGAACCTATCCTTGCCGGCCGTATACTGAGACAGTGTGGACCAGGCGGCGTCCCGCCCGTCTCCCGCGAGCCACTGCTGCAGCGCTGGCGTCAGTACCGGGCACGAGGTGATGGGCAGCATGGAGTTGGAAGAGCGGCGCGCGTAGCACACCCGGTGCTCCGCGTCAAAGTGGAACTGCGCGCGGTTTCTGTAGCCGAGGGGGCGGGAAGATACAACGTCAAGGTCGACATCGCCCAGGCCGCCGGCACGACGCCACGCGTCCAGCACGATGCCCCGCTTGGCTTCAAGCTGGCCGGGGTAGCTCAGGTGCATCAGGTTGCAGCCGCCACAGTCACCGTAGTACGGGCATACCGGCTCGACCCGATCCAGGCCAGGCGAAACGATACCGACTATTTCTCCGCGTTCGTACCCGGGCTTGGTGTCGACAACCCTGACTTCGAGCTCATCGCCGGGAGCGGAGCCAGGTACAAACACCGCCTTGCCGTCGTGATGGCCCAACCCATCACCACCGGGAACAATTCGGTCTATCGTTAAACGAAGCGTCCGGCCTATGCCATCCATGTATGGCGATCCTATCCCATCGACGGCGTTACCGCAAGTCAACGCCTGAGAAGACGAATGATATAGAGCTTGATGTACTCTTCAAGCGC
>JAFGUM010000023.1 GCA_016938515.1 Spirochaetales bacterium
CGCAGCACGCAGAGGTAGCCCATGGAATGCTCGCCCTTGGCCAGCGGGAAGGTGGTCCAGCCATCGTCGTCATCGGGTGTTGAAACCAGCGGCAAACCCGGCGGGCACGAGGCGGCATCGCTCGATGCACCGAAGCGCTCGGCTGCTTTGACGAGCCCTTCGTCTCCGGACATGTATATAACCGCGCGTTCGTACGGCACCAGTTCGGAGATGCTGTCGAGCACCAGCGCCAGTACCGCGTCGAGGTCGAGCGTTCCCGACAGGGCGAGGGCGAGTTCAGCCTGCCTGGCGACTATGGTCGCTGATTCCGTTACCATGGTAGACTGCGCGAGCAACAGTACGCGCAGGTCTACGAGGCGGTAGCCATCTTCCGCGTTGACGACTATGGGGTCGTAGCGGAACGAGGCGTCACGACTCATAGCCGCGCGTACCGTTTCGTCTACACCGGCGCTCCTGTCAACAATAAGTGGGCTGGTCGTGTTACCATCAAATAATGTTGCCACGGGACGGTTCATGAACACGGCTATGCCGTACGGGCGGCCCAGCGTCTCGAACAGTTTTGTCCGGGACAGCACGTGTATGCCGCCATTGGGCAGGCTGACGATGAGTCCGGGTAGTTCCGGCTCGGCGTTCATGGCGTCCAGGGCCTCGTTGACGAGAGCCTGTGAGCCGAGGGAGCACGCGAATCCCGGCAAGGAGCCTACGACGGCGGTAGTACTCATCATTGCCTGACGAGAGTCGGGGATGCTGTCCAGGGTGCTCGCTGCTTTCACTAGAAAAGAATGGCAGACCTACGTGGTTTATCGGTAAGGGCAGCGTCAGATATCTGTTAGCCGGTGTGCTCGAGGTCCGCGTACTGTTCAAGCTCCGCGGCGACGGCTTCCCATTCGCTGCTCAACGCGGCTGATTCTGCGTCCGCGGCGTCCGCGGCAGCCTGCAAGGTACGCATGCGCACGCCATCAGCGTAGTTCTCGGGTAAGGCCATGTCGTGGACGATACGCTGTGTGTCCAGACCCAGCTCCGCTATGCGGGCAAGAATTTCGTCTTCGCGCTTTTTGAGGCGGCCATACTCGCTCTTGCGCTTCTTGTCGACCATGCGCGCTGTCTTGGCGTCCATGGCCGCGACAGGGGGCCGCGTAGCCGGCGTGGCCGGAACGGAAGGTCGCATGGTCGATCCATCCGCTGCTGCCTCTTCGGCTTTGCGCGACAGGTAGTACGAGTAGTCGCCGTAGAACAGACGTGGCGAGGCTCCGCACGACAGCTCGAGCACCCGATCCGCCAGCTCCTCTATGAAGAAGCGGTCGTGCGACACGAATAACACGGTGCCGTCGAAGCGCTTGAGGGCGTCCAGCAGCACGTCTTTGGAGTCGAGATCGAGGTGGTTCGTTGGCTCGTCGAGTACGAGGAGATTGGCCGGGTGCAGCAGCATCTTGAGCAGCGCCAGGCGCGAGCGTTCGCCGCCAGACAGCACGCGTACGGGCTTTTCCACGTCATCGCCGCGAAACAGGAAGGCGCCGAGCAGGTTTCGTATACCGGGGAGCAGCGCTGTGGGGCACGCCGCCGACGCTTCTTCTTCTACGGTTCTGGATTCGTCGAGGGAATCGGCTACGTCCTGCGAAAAGTAGCCAACGCTGATGCCGGTACCCAGCCGTATGGTGCCTTCGTGCGCGGTGTCTACGCCCGCTATCAGCCGCATCAGCGTTGATTTACCCGCGCCATTTCTGCCCACGAAGGCAATTTTAGAGCCGGCGTCTATGGTCAGCGACAGCTCGTCCACCACGCGTTTGGCTCCGTATGATTTCTTTACAGATTCCATGGTCAGCGCGATGCGCCCGGAGTGCGGCGCCGGAGGAAAGCGGAAGTGGACGCGCTTCATGCCCTCGGGCACGACGATGCGGACTATCTTGTCCAGCTGCTTTATCCTCGACTGCACCTGCGCAGCCTTGGTCGCCTTGTAGCGGAAACGGCGTATGAAATCCTCGAGGTGTGCTATCTCTTCCTGCTGCGCTTCCCAGGCCTTGAACAAAGTGTCCAGCTCTTGCGCCCTCTTGGCTTCGTACGCGGTGTACGATCCCGGGTAGCGTGACAGCTTGCCGTTCCACAGCTCGTACACTTCCTTTACCGTAGCGTCAAGGAAGGAGCGGTCGTGGGATACGACGATGAAGCCGCCGTGAAACGAGCGAAGGTAGTCTTCCAGCCAGTCGCGGGCTTCCAGGTCCAGGTAGTTGGTGGGCTCATCGAGTAGCATGATGTCGGGGTTTTCCAGGATGACCTTGGCCAGCGCGACGCGCATCTGCCAGCCGCCGGAAAGCTCTTCCACCTGCCGTTCCGCATCACCGGGCTTGAAGCCTAGGCCTTCGAGCACCTCGCGTATGCGGTCGGCTCGTCGCCAGTAGCCGGAGCCCTCTATTGTCTCGTCGAGGTGGTGGTAGGAGTCCAGGAGCGCTTCGAGGTCGTCGTCCCCTTCTTTTGAGGATTCAAGCAGCGTGCCTATGCCATCACGCTCCGCGACGAGGGCTTCGACCGCACCGTAAGCCTTCTCGGTTTCTTC
>JAFGUM010000024.1 GCA_016938515.1 Spirochaetales bacterium
ATTTATATCAGCCCGTCGCAGATCAGGCTGTTCAACCTTAAAACCGGCGATACGGTATACGGCCAGATTCGCAGCCCCAAGGAGGGCGAGCGCTTCTTCGCGATGCTCCGCGTTGAACAGGTCAACTTTGATGAACCCGCGGTGGCGCAAAATCGTATACCCTTCGAAAACCTTACCCCCTTGTATCCCGAAGAGCGATTCAACCTCGAGACCACGACCGCAGAAACGTCTACGAGGATAATCAACCTGTTCTGCCCGATTGGCAAGGGACAGCGAGCCCTTATCGTATCGCCACCTAAAACCGGAAAGACAATACTGCTTCAGAAGATCGCAAACGCTATTACCGCCAACCACCCCGAGGTGTACCTCATAGTACTGCTGATAGATGAGCGCCCCGAGGAAGTAACCGATATGGAGCGAACCGTAAAAGCCGAGGTTATTTCGTCTACCTTCGACGAGCAGGCTACGAGACACGTCCAGGTATCGGAAATGGTACTCGACAAGGCAAAGCGACTCGTAGAACACGGCAAGGACGTCGTTATACTGCTGGATTCAATAACGCGTCTCGCACGGGCGTACAACCAGACCGTACCGACGAGCGGCAAGATTCTATCAGGCGGTGTAGACTCAAATGCGCTGCACAAGCCCAAGCGATTCTTTGGCGCGGCGCGAAATATAGAAGGCGGCGGAAGCCTTACGATAATAGCAACGGCTCTCGTCGATACTGGATCCAGGATGGATGAGGTTATTTTCGAGGAGTTCAAGGGCACGGGCAACATGGAAATCAACCTCGACAGACGCATGTCGGACAGGCGCTTGTTCCCCGCTATAAACGTAAAAAAATCCAGTACGCGCAAGGAAGAATTGCTGCTTGCATCGGACGAGCTGCAAAAAATCTGGATACTTCGCAAGGCTTTGAGCCCGATGGATGACCTCGAGGCTACAGAGCTGCTCATTGACAAGATGTCCAAAACCAAGAATAATGAGGCCTTCCTGCGCTCCATGAACACACCGATGGGCGACTGATACAGTTAACAGGAAAGCATTTCGCCGTCATCAAGCCGGTATTCTGGCATGCATGACCGGCGCGCGAGGAGATCACGATGAAGAGCGGCATACACCCCAAGTACGAGCTCACAACGATCACGTGCGCGTGCGGCAATGTCATTGAGACCCGTTCGACGGTAAAGAACATCCAGGTGGAAATCTGTTCCGCCTGCCACCCTTTCTTTACCGGAAAGCAGAAGCTCGTAGACACCGCTGGTCGTATAGATCGTTTCCGCAGAAAGTACGGAATCAAGGAGTAATCCTGAGCGGCTTCTTGCGAAGCCCCGTACGCAGCCAGAAAGGCCGGCGTCCACTCGTGGACCGCCGGCTTTTTTTCAAGGCAAGGAAGCTAGTGCCGGTTCACAACAATCAGGGCATTCGTTTCATGTCCTCCAGAATGGAGACTATCCTGGCTATGGCTCGGCCCCGGTGTGATACGCGATTCTTTGCGGCGGCGTCGAGCTCGGCAACGCTACACGAGGTCGTTGGCAGATACACGATGGGGTCGTATCCAAAGCCGCCCTCACCCCTGGGCGACTCGAGCAGCGTACCCTCGCAGGTTTCCTGTACGACAAACAACCTGTCAGTAGACATCACGAGACTCATGCAGCACACAAACCGGCAAGCCCTATCGGCACGACCGCGCATCTCGGCAAGCAGCAGCTCATTGCGCGTGGCTGAATCAAGCGGGCTTTCGCCAGGGCGGGCTCCGTACCTCGCGGACAGTACACCCGGGCGTCCATCAAGCGCGTCCACGCACAACCCCGAATCATCAGCGAGCACTGGAACCCCCAGCAGGCGCCACAGCGCGAGCGCCTTGCCGGTAGAGTTGCCAATGAACGTTTCGGCGTCCTCGGGGAAGTCAAAGTCTATTCCAGCATCAGCCGGGCGGCGCAGGTCGAACCCGGGCATCGCCGCCCTTATTTCATCGAGCTTGTGAGCATTGTTGCTCGCTACATACAGCGTCATGATCCCTCCAGGCACATTCTACGCTGGATCCGTCTACAGATACAGGGGGGAACACTGCTGAAGCAGTCGCCCGACGCCTCCATCCACGGTGCCCTTGGGTATACCCAGCATCGCCGCGACATCCTTGTTGGATATGATGGGTTTTGCCTTGGCTATATGACCCACCGCGTGCCTGTACAGCTGCCTGTCGCGGTCTATGCCAGCTTGCAACAAGCGGCGCACCGTTGGGTCTGTTTCCCTCGCAAGTCGACGTGTCGACGCCATCATCCTCAGCCATGCGGCGTCCCGGCCCCTGCGGCGAGCAGCCGTTCTAGGGCGCACCCCCAAGCCACGATCTCGCGCCCGCCATATCAGCGTCATCATATCGCGCTCATTCATTCCCATTTCGCTGGCTATCATAGTCGCTTCCGAGTCGTTTATGACATTGGCACACTTAACGCACAAGAACACCATCCTGCGTCTGAACGCCATCGCGGCGATGCCCCTGTCTGATGAATGAGGAAACCCTATAGCACGCAATCCGTTGCGAGCTGGTGAGCGCCTCGGCTCTATCGCCTCGACATCAACGCCCAGGTTCTGCTTGGCGTCTTCCACAAAAACGGCTTCGCGATCGTAATCCCTGGCGACTTTTCGCCGTACTGACATAGCCATGAACTTGATTGTAGACGTCAGGAAGGTTTCGAATTTCGACCCCGTATCTTCGTATCGATCCACGAGACCGGCTATCCGCGGCCAGTAGCGGGCCATAACCTCCCCTACCTCATCCTCGGATTGCATGCCGTACAGCTGTGGCTGCCGGTATACCTCACGGGCAATTTTGTCGAGTATCTGCCCGGTAAGCTCGATCTCCCCACACTTCATGCGCACGACAAGAGCATCCAACGTTTCATCATTCATGTTCCCCTCCACCCGGAAGCTCGTCGCGTAGAACCCTCCCACAGGATTCCATCCAGACGCGTTTAGCCGGACTTTCTCTGTATCACGAACCGTGCCGAGCTG
>JAFGUM010000231.1 GCA_016938515.1 Spirochaetales bacterium
GAACAACAACGTGGGGTACAACGACAAGATCGCGAAGTACAGAAACGCCGTACTGGGTACCGACGGCATAGGCTCCGATATGATCGAGGAGGCCAACTTCGCGTTCTTCAAGCATCACGACGCTGGTGGGTCGCTGTGGATGGATACCTTCCTGGGCATGCTGCAAAACGGCAACAGGCTGCTGGAACGCTACTTCCCCGGCAAGCGTTTTGGCCGGCTCGAGGCTGGCTACGAAGCCGACATCACCTTCTGGGACTACGACCCGCCTACTCCACTGGAAGACGGCAACGTCGCAGGGCATGTAGCGTTTGGCATGGGCTCGCGCATGGTCCGCTCGACCATGGTAGCCGGAGAATACATAGTGCAGGACAGAAAGCCGGTCTTTGACGCCGTGGCCATAGCCGCGCGCGGCAGGTCGGAGACGAAAAGGCTGTGGCAACGGATGGAGGAAAGGAAATGAGCATGAACAACGGCGCAGAGATCAGGGCGAAGGCAGAAGCCTACAAGGATTGGACGGCACAGAACCTGTCAAGCATCATCAAGGTTCCCGCGATGAGCAACGACGAGAAGAACCGCATCCTGTTCCTCAAGGAGCTATGCGAAAAAACAGGGTTTGACGAGGTTAGAGTAGACGGCCTTGGCAACCTGCTGGCCCGCGTCGGCAATGGCCCAAAGAAGCTTGTCATAGACGCCCACATAGATACGGTAGGAATAGGTGATCGGTCGCAGTGGAAGAAAGATCCCTTCTCCGGTGACATAGAGGATGGACTCGTTCATGGCCGGGGAACCAGCGACCAGACGGGCGGCGCGGCCGCGATGATAAGTGCCGGACGCATCCTCAAGGAAATGGGCTACGCGGGACAGTACAGCGTCTGGTTCGTGTTCAGCATCATCGAGGAAGACTGCGATGGCATGTGCTGGAAGTACCTCATCGAGGAAGAAGGGTTCAAACCGGATCTGTTCGTCTCCACCGAGCCTACGTCATTGCGCCTGTATCGCGGCCACCGCGGACGCATGGAGATGGAAGTGCACCTCAAGGGCGTATCGTGCCACGGTTCTGCTCCCGAGCGTGGCGTGTCCGCCGCGTACAAGGCAGCTCGCGCCGCTCTGGCGATGGAAGCGCTCAACGCGTCGCTCAAGCCCGATGACGACGGCTTCCTTGGCAAGGGTACGGTAGTGGTATCAAAAATCGACGTGCACGGCCCCTCGCAGTGCGCCGTTCCCGACCAGGCGATGCTGTACCTCGACAGGCGCCTTACCTGGGGAGAGACCAAAGACCAGGCGATACAGCAGGTAAAGGAAGCGGTGATGGCCGCCGGTATCGACCAGGTTGAAGTCGTGATGCCCGAGTACAACATTACCAGCTGGACTGGCAAGAAGTACGGGCAGGAATTGTACTTCCCCACCTGGAAGTTCCCCGAAGACCACCCCTTCGTGCAGGCTGGCGTAGCCGCGCACAAGGCCGTGTTCGACGCGGCGCCCGTCGTAGACAAGTGGACATTCTCAACCAACGGCGTGGCGGTCGCGGGCGCTCACGGCATTCCGAGCATAGGCTTTGGCCCCGGCGACGAGAACCAGGCGCACGCGCCAAATGAAATTACGCGCGTGGACGATCTGTGGAAGGCAGCCGCTTTCTACGCCGCCCTCCCCTACGTCCTCGAAGACGCCAAGTTATAGAAGAAATTTGCCACGGAGACACGAAGACACGGAGAAATTAGAGAAAGAAAGAAGAGGAAGCATGAACAATAGAAGGAATCATGAACAAGAAATTTTTGATTTTTCCTTTTTTCCTTCCTCTCCGTGCCTCTGTGCCTCCGTGGTTCCAATTCCCTGTGAGCGAAGGAGTAAGCGGTGAGGTGGTTTTACAGGTGCCCTGGGTGCGGGGCGGAATATGCGATAGAGCCGGGGCGGTACCTGTGCGACGTGTGCGCCGCCGGGCAAAAACCGAATCAGCCCCTGGAAGGGGTTCTTGAGTGCGCGTGGGAAGGAAACTACAGCGGCGGTCCCGATGAGGTGCCGCTACCAGTGGCAGAGAAGTACCTGCCGCCTCTCCCCGTAGGCGCGACGCCGCTGTGGGAGCCTCATCGTCTGAGGGAAGAGACGGGCTTTCCCCACCTCTTCTTCAAGGATGACACCTGCGAACCTACGGGCTCCTTCAAGGATCGCGCGTCGTATCTCGTAGCAGGCTTTGCCAGAGAACACGGTATCACCGAAATAGCTCTCGCGAGCACGGGCAACGCCGCGTCGAGCATGTCCGGCATAGGCGCTGCCGCGGGGCTCAAAATCACGGTATTCCTGCCTAAAAAGGCGCCCGTCGCGAAGCGCGTACAGGTGCTGCAGTATGGAGCAACGCTAAAGGAGGTAGATGGAACCTACGACGTGGCCTTCGACCAGTCGCTGGCGTACAGCGCGGAAACGGGGGTCCTGTCCCGGAATACCGCGTACAACCCGCTGACCATAGAAGGCAAGAAAACCGTAAGCTTCGAGATAGTCAGGGATCTGGCCCGGGCGCGGGAACACGAAGCGAAACGCGCTGGCCGCCTTGGAGAACTGGCCCACAAAGACTACGTCTGCCCCGATCACGTATTCGTCCCGGTAGGAGACGGTGTCATAATCGCCGGTGTCTTCAAAGGCTTTGAAGACCTCGTCAAGCTTGGCCGCATCCAGAAGGTGCCGACTATCTGGGCCTGCCAGGCGGAAGGCTCGAGCGCGCTGGCCAGGGCTATGGAATCCGGTGTTTTTGGCGACCCGGTACCCAGCGACACGATAGCGGATTCCATATCCGTTGACGTGCCGCGCAACGGGGCGCACGCTCTCGCGAAGCTCAGGAAGCACAACGGGAGAGCCGTGGTCGTATCGGACGCTCAGATACTCGATGCGCAGAAAGAGCTGGCTTCGGGTGCCGGCCTATTCGCGGAGCCAAGCTCGAGCGCCGCGTGGGCGGGTTTCCGCAAAGCCTCATCGATGCTGCGGGCAGACGAGACGATCGTCGTGCTGCTGACAGGTTCCGGCCTCAAGGACGTAGCCGGCGCCATGAAAGGCCTCGGCCTGTAATGATCAAAACAACCACGGAGGCACTGAGACACGGAGTTGAAAAGGGAGAAGATTTATTGGGAACAAGAATTGATTTGCTTGTATCCCATCCTTTTTTAATTGCTCCGTGCCTTCGTGTCTCCGTGGTTTAGTTTCACAGTACACTTTACCAAAGGAGCAACACATGATCGATTTACGGATTGACGAAAAAGCGCGCAAGAAGAACGTGCAGCGCTGCAAAGACAACAACATCATTCTGCCAACGTACGAGCAGATGAGGGATCCCACCAAGATTCCCCAGTCAGTGCTGGACGAACTCAAGAGCATAGGCCTCTGGGACGTCCACAGCCGCAACCTCTTTCGTGTTACGTGGAAAAACGAGCCAAAAGAGAAAGGCGGCCAGTTTGGCGGAGTCAACTGGCTTGAGCTTCCCAGGGAGATCACCGGCACCAAGGCGCGGATCGCGGGCATCGTAGGCAAGTGGTTTCCTACCGGCGCGCACAAGGTAGGAGCAGCGTACTCCTGCCTCGTACCAGAGCTCATCACCGGCCGCTTTGACCCCACGACCAAGAAAGCCGTCTGGCCGTCTACCGGCAATTACTGCCGTGGCGGCGCGTACATATCCCGCCTGCTCACCTGCCCCTCGGTGGCCATCCTGCCGGCGGAGATGTCCCGCGAACGCTTCGAGTGGCTCAAGACCATGGCTGAGGAAGTAATAGCAACGCCCGGCTGCGAGTCCAACGTCCGGGAAATTTTTGAAGAGTGCATCCAGATAGAAAAGACAAGGCCAGACGCCGTCATCTTCAACCAGTTTGACCAGTTCCCCAACCACCTGTGGCACTACACGATCACCGGCCCGGCGATGGACGAAGTCTTCAAGAACATGGCCAAACCCGGAGACCACCTTGCGTTGACGATGTACTCGTCCGGCTCAGCCGGTACGCTTGGTTCCGGGACGTACCTCAAAGAGCACCATCCAGGTACGCTCGTGGGCGTGGGCGAAGCGCTGCAGTGCCCAACCATCCTGGAGAACGGCTTTGGCGGACACCGCATAGAAGGCATAGGCGACAAGCACATCCCGTGGATCCACAATCTTCGTGACACCGACATGGTGGCGGCTGTAGACGACGAAATCACCATCAGGCTGCTCAGGCTGTTCAACGAACCGGCTGGCAAGAAAGCACTCGCGGAAGCGGGGGTATCGCAGCAGATAATCGACCAGCTCGACCTGATGGGTATATCCGGCATCGGCAACCTGGTAGCGACGATAAAGGCCGCCAAGTACTACGAACTCGGCACTGACGATATCGCCCTCACGGTATTCACCGACTCGATGCAGCTGTACGGCTCAAGGCTTATAGAGCTGGCCACCGAGCGCGGCACCTACGATCAGCGTCAGGCTGATCGCGACCTGGATATGCTGCAGAACCTGTCCGTAGACTACGTGCTCGAGCTGAGCCACGTTGACAAGAGGCGCGTACACCAGCTCAAGTACTATACCTGGATAGAGCAGCTCGGGAAGAGCCTCGATGAGCTGAACGCGCAGTGGAACGATCACCGCTCATACTGGGGAGACCTGCATGGTCAGGTGGATACCATCGACGCCATGATCAAGGAGTTCAACGCCGAGGTTCTCGGGTGATTCTGCTCAAGGACTGCTTCAGGGTGGTCCGACCCCGTTACGGAGCCGGCGCGAGCGCTGGCTCCGTCGGGGATGACCTGTCCGGCGTAGACGTGCTCATCGAGGGCAAGCGGATATCCAGAATAGGCACGGATATTCGAGCACCCGAAGGTTGCGTTGTCGTAGACGCAAGCCGACACGTCGTGATGCCCGGACTCGTCAACACGCACCACCATTTTTACCAGACGCTTACCCGCAACGTACCCGCCGTGCAGAATGCGAAGCTGTTCGATTGGCTCGTATACCTGTACGAAGTCTGGAAGGGCATCGACGAGGAAGCCGTCTACTGGTCGAGCATGCTGGCGCTGGCCGAGCTGGCCAAGACCGGATGCACGCTGACGACAGATCACCACTACCTGTACCCCAAGAGCTTTACGGGAGATCTGCCGGGCTTGCAGTTCAAAGCTGCCGCGGATATAGGGTTACGCTTCGCGCCTACTCGCGGGTCGATGTCGCGCTCGAAGAAAGACGGAGGCCTGCCGCCAGACAGCGTGGTACAGGATGAGGACGAGATCCTAGCCCAGAGCGAGGACGCGCTGCGTACGTACCACGATGCCGCGCCGGATTCCATGCGCCGTGTAGCCCTGGCGCCGTGTTCGCCGTTCTCTGTATCAGAACAGTCGATGCGCGATGCTGCCGCGCTCGCCAGAAAATACGGCGCGCGCCTGCACACGCACCTGGCGGAGACCGCCGACGAGGACGATTTTTGCGTAAGTACGCTCGGCCGTCGTCCTCTCAAGGTGATGGAAGACTGTGATTTTACTGGCCCGGACGTCTGGTACGCCCACGGCATCCATTTTAATGATGACGAACTGGATCTGCTCGCGAGAACAGGCACTGGCGTGGCGCACTGCCCGTCGTCCAACATGAGGCTGGGCTCGGGGATTTGCCGGGTCAGGGAAATGCTGGACCGGGGAGTGCCGGTGAGCCTGGGCGTAGACGGTTCAGCGTCAAACGACGCCTCTGACATGCTCGGTGAAGCCCGGCAAGCCTTGCTCCTGCAGCGGATACGCTACGGATCAGCTGGCATTACCGCCCGCGAGGTTCTCGGCTTGGCCAGCGTTGGCGGCGCCCGAATTCTTGGCTTCGACGACGCCGGCACCATGGAACCGGGGGCTCTCGCGGACATTGCCCTCTTTGACGTTATGAAGCTGGAGTACGCGGGCGCCCTGTCGGATCCGGCAGCCGCGCTACTGTTCTCCGGTTACAACCACGGCGTTGACCATCTTATCGTCAACGGCAAATTTGTCGTACGCGACGGCCGCCTTACAGGCGCCGACGAGGAACGCATCCGTGACGAAGCCAATCGCCACGCGAAAAAGCTTCTCGAGAAAGCGGGGATACCAGCCGCATGGTAAAGGAATATTTCAAGCCAGCGAGCGTAGACGAAGCGCTCGAGCTGTTGGCTGCTCAGAGCTCGTTCGCCCTGGCCGGGGGCACCTTTGCCCTCGCCTTCGAAGCGCGTGACAAGCCAGAACGAGCGGTAGACGTAGGAGGCATACTGCCGAGAACCATAGTAAGGAAGGGTGCCGGCCTGTATGTGGGAGCGGGCGCCACCTTTCAGGAACTCATCGAGTCTCCGGTAGTACCAGACGTGCTAAAAGATGCCGCGCGCATGATGGTCAACAGGAACACACGCAACCGGGCCACCGTTGGCGGCAACATCGGCGCCAACAAGTCATGCTCGAGCCTCGCACCAATTCTTCTGGCTCTGGGCGCGGCGGTGGAGTACCAGGAACGGGGTAAAGCGCCGGCTACGGAGCCGCTTGCCAACTGGATAGCCGAGCCCAAGGGCCTCGTCATCTCCGTGCTTGCGCCTTTAGAGGCTGGCATTCAGGCCGCCGCGCTGCGGGTAAGCCGAACCGCGTGCGACGTAGCCACGGCCACGGTCGCGTGCGCGTACCGGCTTAATGGCGGCATGATAACCGGGCTCAAGCTCGCGGTGGGCGGATTTTCTGCGCACGCACAGCAGCGCCAGGATATCGCCGCGTTGTTCGAGGGCAAGGCGCTACCCGCCAAGAACGACGCGGAGCAGGCTGTGCGCGATCTTCTCGTGGCACGTGATGACCAGCGCGGCAGTGCCGACTACAAAAAACTCCGCGGCGCGGCTCTCATCGCCGACGCGCTGCACAGCGCCAAGGATATCGTATGAAGGTAAGCTTTTATCTCAACTCCCGCGCCGTATCGTGGGACTGCGAGCCAGGTGAAACACTGCGCTCGGCGCTGAGGCGCAAGGGCATCATATCGGTGCGAGACGGCTGCGACGGCGAGGGATCCTGCGGCCTCTGCGCGGTACTGCTGAACGGCCGGCTGGTCAACTCGTGCCAGATTCTGGCGCCCCAGGTTGAAGGCCAGAAAATCTTCACCGTCGACTGGTACTCGAAGGATCGGAAGCTATCCATCGTGCAGCGCTCGCTCATCGACGCTTCGTGCGTTCAGTGCGGGTATTGCACGCCCGCGGTGACGCTGGCCCTGCACGAGCTGCTCGAGCGGAGTCCCGACCCGGACGAAGACGAGATACGCGACGCGCTGTCCGGCACGCTGTGCCGCTGCACCGGTTACGAGCAGTTCTACGACGCGGCCAAAATGGCGTCTAAGCGCTTGTCAGACCCGACGTACCAGCCTCCTGTCGGCCCCGAGTTCAAGCCGGACCTTCGCCATGTAGGCAAAGACAGGGAAAAGGTAGACGCGGCTGCTCTGGCCCGCGGCGAGAAGGCGTACGTAGAAGACAGGGTAGACGCTGACGCCTGCCACCTCCAGCTTTTAATGTCTCCTCACGCGCACGCATGGATCAAGCGCATAGACGTCTCGAAAGCGCTCGAGATGCCGGGCGTGGTCGACATCGTCACGCACGAAAACTGTCCTGACAGCGTCTATACCACGGCAGGCCAGGGCTACCCCGAACCGAGCCCCTACGACCAGCGCATGTTCCCGAGAAAAGTCAGGCACGTCGGTGATCGCGTGGCGGCGGTACTTGCAGAAACACCAGAACAGGCGCGCGCGGCTATAGAGCGCATTGCGGTTGAGTACGAGGTTCTCGAGCCGGTGCTGTCGATAGCCGACGCCAAGGCGCCGGGAGCTCCGATTGTCCATCACGGCGACGTATCGTACGTAGTAGGCGAGCCGCCAGCAGGCAGCTCGGTAAAGGGTGACGGCAGGGACGACCCGATACTGTACCAGTTTCCGCTGCACGCCGACCCGCACCGCAACCTCGCGGCCAGCGTCGCCGATGGCATCGGTGACGTGGAACGGGGGTTTGCGGAGGCAGACGTGGTTATAGAGCGCACCTACGTTGGCACGCGGGTACAGTGTACGCCGATGGAGCCGCACGTCGTATACGCCAAGGTCGACTCGGGTAGGCTCGTCATCCACGCGTCCACCCAGGTACCGTGGCACCTGCGCAGGATAGTCGCGCGCGCCATAGGCATTTCGGAGAACAAGGTACGCGTCATAAAGGAGCGCGTTGGCGGTGGCTTCGGCGCCAAGCAGGACATCGTACTCGAGGACGTGGCAGGCTACATGGCCTGGAAAACGGGGCGTCCGGTATTCTTCCGTTACGACCGCGCTATGGAGTTCATGACGAGCCGCACTAGGCACGGCATGGAAATCACCGTAAAGCTGGGCGCGAAACGGGACGGAACGCTTACGGCGATGGAAATGAAGGTAGACGCGGACACTGGCCCCTACGGTCAGCACTGCCTGACGGTACCGATGAACGCGGTATCCAAGAGCCTGCCGCTCATCCTGTGCGACAACGCGCGCTTCGAGGTCAAGACGTACTACACGAACCTGTCGCCGGCAGGCGCGTACCAGGGTTACGGCGCGCCCAAGGGTTCTTTCGCGCTGCAAACGGCTCTCGCCGAACTCGCCTCAGAACTCGGTATCGACCAACTGGCTCTCATAGAGAAAAACCGTGTCCGTTCGGGCTCGCGCATAGAGATACTCCGCAGCCTCGGCGAGGGCAGGCCCGGCGCGCCGGTAACGCTCGGCGAGTGTGGCCTGGGCGAGATGATAGACCGCGGGCGCAAGGCGTTCTCGTGGGACAAGCCCAAGCCGGAGTCATCGGATCCCGACTGGAAAATTGGCCGCGGCGCGGTGATTATCCAGCAGGGCTCGGGCTTGCCGGGACTCGATGCCGCCAACGCCGAGCTCAGGCTGCTGACCGATGGAACGCTGCTGATGCTCTCGGGAGGCGCAGACCTGGGTACGGGCCTCGATACGGTAACGGCTAAGGCCGCCGCGGAAATCATGGGCCTCGATATGGAGGATGTAACGGTAGTCTCCGGCGACACCGACACCACGCCGTTCGACAAGGGTGCCTACGCCAGCTCGGGAACCTACTTCTCGGGCAACGCGGCGGTGCGCGCGGCTGAAGACCTGCGGGACAAGTGCTTCAGGGTGGCGTCGGAGATACTCGGAGAACCGGTAGCCGACCTGGCCATCGTCCCGCGTGGCATCGTGCGCGGCAAGCGCGGCGAGATAACGCTGGCCAAGCTGGCGCACATGGCGACGCAGGGAGAGGGACACGGTGACCTCATCGGCATGGGTACCTTCAAGACGGAACACGCGGCATTCCCGTACGGCGCGCACTTCGTAGAAGCGGCCGTGAACGTGAGAACCGGCGAAGTCAAGCTCAAACGCTTTCACGCGTACCAGGATTGCGGCACCCCCATCAACCCGGCGCTCGCCATCGGGCAGATTTACGGCGGCGTGATGAAGGCCATAGGCCATTCGCTGTACGAAGAGCTGCTATTCGACGAGAAGGGCGCGCCGATCAACCTCGGCTTTACCGACTACAAAATTCCATCGATATACGAGGTGCCGGAGGATTTTCACGTTGAGCTGGTGCCGGTAGAAGACGAAATTGGACCGTTTGGCGGCAAAAGTGTGTCCGAGATTTCACTCAACAGCGCCGCGCCCGCGATCAGCATCGCCATCCACGACGCCGTTGGTGCGTGGTGTCGCGTATGGCCGTTTACCCCCGAGCGTGTATTACGCGCCATGGGCAAGCTGTAACGGATCGAAGAGAAGATAGCCACGGAGGCACGGAGGCACGGAGACACAGAGGAAGAGAAGAAGAGCTGGAAATAGGGCGTAAGGAAGGAAACAGATATGGAAATTATTCCTTGTCTTTTAATTTCGTATCCTTTCTTAACTCCGTGTCTCCGTGTCTCTGTGGTTATTATTTAGTATCTAAGGTATAACCGGCCTGGTATGGGTCGGACGAAATGCAGGGAGGTTACGCATGGGCGTTAACGAGATCAAGTCGATGATCGACCAGCTGTCGACCAAGAAAATCGACATGTATCACAAGGACTTTCTCCTTACCTGGGAGAAAAGCCGGGCGGAGCTGGACGCGACCTTCATCGTGGCGGATATACTGCGCGCGATGAGGGAAGCCAACATCAGCCCCAGGATATGGGACTCCGGTATAGCCGTATCCAATTTCAGGGACAACTCCACCAGAACGCGCTTCTCATATGCCAGCGCAGCCGATCTTCTGGGTCTGTACGTGCAGGATCTGGACGAGGGCAAGAGCCAGATAGCCCACGGCGAGACGGTCAGGGAAACAGCCAACATGATCAGCTTCCTGTCGGAAGCGATAGGCATCCGCGACGACATGTACCTGGGAGAAGGCGACAAATACCAGCGCGAAGTGGCGCAGGCCCTCGACGACGGCGTGGCCGGCGGCGTGCTGCCCGACAGGCCCACCATTGTCAACCTTCAGAGCGACATAGACCACCCTACGCAGTCCATGGCAGACATCCTGCATCTGGCCCACTACTTCGGTGGCGTAGACAAACTCAAGGGCAAAAAAATTGCCATGTCCTGGGCGTATTCTCCTTCGTACGGCAAGCCACTGTCGGTACCTCAGGGCATCATCGGGCTGGCCAGTCGTTTTGGCATGGACATAGTGCTTGCCCACCCCGAAGGTTACGACCTCATACCGGAAGTTGTAGAGCAGTCTAAAAAACAGGCGCTGGAGTCCGGCGGCTCGTTCCGGCACGTCAACTCGATGGACGAAGCCTTCAAGGACGCAGAC
>JAFGUM010000232.1 GCA_016938515.1 Spirochaetales bacterium
AGACTCATGAGCAGGGTTACCGCGGACGACGCGAGGATCAGGGCTATCGTCCCCGGTATGGTCTTGGTCTGCCCGAATATGCTGAACGGCGTCTTGCCGAAGCGCTTGCCGACGATGGCCGCGAGCCCGTCTCCCCAGCCCAGCACCATAACGCCGATGCCGGCTTCCCAGCGCTCGACGACCCCGAAGGCTGCGAGCCCGACGAGTACCAGGAGCGACACTGGGAAGTAGATGGTGCCGAGGTTGCGCGTCGGTTCGGGGTCTTCCATGGCCTTGAAGAGGTGCGCCTTGTACGAGATCCAGTTGATGACGATAAAACTCAGCGGGCCTATAACGCCGATGGCCGGAGAATCAATGAACGCGATGTACAGGAGCCACCAGTGCGCTACACCGATGTGCACGATCTTGCGCGTTGCGTACGGCTGCAGCAGCCCTTTTTTAAGAAGCAGCGTAGCCCCCCCGATAAACGAGAAGACCATCGCGTACGATACCAGGAGGCCGAGGATATTCGTGTTCATGGCAGTACTCCGGTGACCAGGGCGATTCGTATGCCGGCGAAGAAGGCCAGCTGTATGGCGACGTAGGCTGACTCCAGCGGAAAGCCGAGCCGCTTTTTTTGAGGTGTAACGAGAGCGAAGAAGGCGGTGGATGCCGCCGCAAAGCCGAACCATGCCGCGTAGTTCCTGAGCGGGATGTCCGGGGTGAACCACCGCCAGTAACCGAGGGCAATGGCTACCGGCTCCATCACCCAGTCGAAGGTGGTTGCCAGCGCGCCGGCGAGGATTGCGGTCGCGGCGACGGTAAACGCGCGGGGCCATGCTCTGTCCCCGGCGGCGCTTGCCTGCCGGCACGTCAGGCGGGTGGCGAGCGAGGCCGAGCCCGCGATGACGATTACCCAGTTGAAGCCGATGATGGGCGGCACGGCCAGCACGTGAAAGCCAAGCGTCGTTCCGTACTCGTAGGGGCCGAATACGGCTCCCGTAGCCACGCCGACGGCTTCGAGCGCGAACCCCGCGGCGTAGCTCGCGAGCGCCCACACGAACATCCATGTTCCGCCTGCCGTGACGAGGGGCACCATCGACGCAACGCCGAACACGAGCAGCATGAACGGCGTCAGCGGGCGGACGAGGGCCGTCGTTGCCGGCAGCAGGTGCCACAGGAGGCCTAGGCCGAAGAAGAACGCGGCGGCGGCGCCGACACGGCGGGAGTACGCCGCTCCCGTGTTCACCTCTGTCCCCCGGAGATGGCGTTTAGCAGCGCATCGGCTATGATGCGCGCCTTGCCTGGCTTTACGGCTCGCTCCCATACGACGAGCGGGCGCTCGTAGACCCTGGCCGCCGTCCAGTCGTACATGTCCATCGCCGTGGCTATGGCCACGCGGTAGCGCCGCGGTATGTACCCGAAGCCGGAGCGCCCCTCGGCCGCCCAGGCGCGGTACCGGTCTACATGGCGGCGCAGAAACTCGTTGAAGGCGCCTTCGTCGGCGCGGGCGCCCGCCTCGCAGGCGACTGCGGGGGAGGCTCCCTCGAGCGGCAGGTAGCGGCGCCCCAGCGCGCGGTCTTCTGCAAAGTCGCGCACAAAGTTGACGTACTGCATCGCGCGCCCCAGCGCCCTGGCCGCCGGGTACGACGCGGGCGGCAGCTCCATCAGGCGCGCCATGAACAGGCCTATCACCTCGGCGGAGCCGTAGACGTAGCCGAGCGTATCGTCGATGGAATCGTACGCCCGCACCGACAGGTCTGCCTGCATCGCGTCGAGGAAAGCCTCCACCCACGCGCGCTCGAAGCCCGCGTCGGCGGCCAGCGCGGCGAAGCGGTCGACTATGGCGTCGCCAGTGTTGGCCTCGCCAGTGCTGGCCTCGCCAATGCTGGCGTCGCCGGATGCCGCGATATTCCAGCACTCGCGAAAGGCCATGAATCCGGCCGCGTCCTGCGGCGTCGCGTCTACGTAGTCGTCAGCGGAGCGGACAAAAGCGTACAGCGTCGTCACGCGTTCACGCAGGGCTCGCGGAAAGAACCTGCTGGCGTTGTAGTAGGTTCTCGAACCGCGCTCGAAGATGGCGTCGGGGTTGGAGAGCGTCGCGGCGGCGCCGGTCATCGTCAGTCTCCGACCGTTATCGCGCCGACGGCTAGCTCGGCGGCTATCAGCGTCATCGGCACGCCGACGCCGGGATGCGTGTACTGCCCCGCGTACCACAGGCCGGCCACCTTCTTTGAGCGGCGGGCCGGGCGTAAGACCGCGGTCTGCGCGAGCGTGTGCGACAGCCCGAGCGCCGTTCCCTGCCAGGCGTTGTAGTCCTGCGAGAAATCCCGGTGGGAAAAGAGGCGCTTAACGACCAGATCGTCGCGGATGGAGGCGCCGATGAGCGACTCCAGCTTGCCCGCGGCCACGTCGAACAGGGCTTCGCGGGCTTCGTCGGTATCGTCGAGCCCCGGAGCCGTGGGCACGAGCAGGAAGATGTTTTCCCCGTCAGCCGGGGCTACCGTCGATTCGGTCTTTGAGATGACGCTCGCGTAGAAGCAGGGGTCAGCCGGCCAGGATGGCTTCTTGAAGATGGTGTCGAAGTGCCTGTTCCAGTTGGCCGAGAAGTACAGGTTGTGGTGCTCCAGGCCGGGTACCTTCTTTTTGGTACCGAGGTACGCGAGCAGCATTCCCGGCGCCACGGTGGCCTTCTCCCAGTACCGTCGGCTATAGCTTCTGTCAGGCTCTGACAGCAGGTCGAGTTCGGCGTGCGCGTAATCGGCGGTGACGAGCACCTCGTCGGCGTCGAAGCGTCCCTTGGGTGTCTCTACCCCAATGGCTTTTCCGTTTTTTGTCAGGATTTTGACAACGGGAGCGTTGTATTCGATGCGTACTCCCAATTCCCTGGCCAGCTTTTCCATGCCAAGGACTATTGATACCATACCACCTTCGGGGAACCAGACGCCGAGGTTCAGGTCTACGTGCGACATCAGCGAGTACAACGCTGGGGCGTTTGACGGGCTTGAGCCCAGGAACACCATGGCGTACTCGAGCAGCTGCCGGGCCCGCACGTCGGAGAACTCGCGTTGCACGAATTTGTCGAGGCTGGTAAAGACGTCCAGCTTGAGGCCTTCGACGACCAGCTTCTTGTTGAAGAAATCGAAAACACTCCCGTAATCGCGGTACAGGAACTCGCCGATGGCCGTGTCGTACTTGTACTTGGCCGCGGCAAGGTAGCGGTCCAGCTTGGCCGCTCCGCCCGGTTCCAGCGATTCGAATACCTGCCTCGTCTGCTCTAGGTTGTCGGTGATCTGCACCCGCGTGCCGTCACCGAAGAACACCTGGTAGTACGTGGGCAGGCGTGACAGTTTGTAGTAATCTTCACGCTTCTTGCCGAGCTTGGCGAAGAACGACTCGAACACCTCGGGCATCAGGTACCACGACGGACCCATGTCGAACATGAAGCCCTTGGTATTCCACCCGCGCCCGCGTCCGCCGGGGTCGTTGTTCTTTTCAACCACAGTAACGTCTCGTCCTCGTGCCGCCAACATGCTGGCGGCGGCCAGACCCGTGTAGCCAGCACCTATTATTACCGTCTTTTTGGCCATCTTGTTCCCCTTCATGTCAGGTACGTACGCAATGGCAATCGCGCGCGTTACGGTCTTTACATCGCGAAAACCATATTATTACTAATATGGAAATATATGAATCGGCGCTGCCAAAGGCAAGGCGCGCGGCAAGCTTGCTTCACCGGTGCCGCTGCGTATATCATCAATCGCATGAAGGGTATCATCGTCGCTGCCGGTTACGGCACCCGCTTCCTGCCGGTTACCAAGACCGTGCCCAAGGAAATGCTTCCTCTCGTCAACAAACCATCCATCGCGTTCATCGTGGATGAGTTCATCGCGTCTGGCATAGAGGACATAATCATCATCACGAGCCGCCGAAAGAAGGCGCTCGACGACTACTTTGACCACGAAGCGGAACTGGAAGCCTTGTTCTCTCGCGAGGGCAAGGCCGACAAGGCTGCTCTCATCGCTCCGCCCAGGGCTCGCATCTCGTTTGTGCGGCAGACGGAAATGCGCGGCACCGGCCACGCCCTGCTGCAGGCCGCGCCGCTTCTCGGCGGAGAGCCCTGCGTCGTCGCGTACCCCGACGACCTGAACTTCGGCGCGGTGCCGTTGGCGCGGCAGCTGGTCGATGTGTACGAGCGAACCGGGAGCTGCGTGCTTTCGGCGATCCACGAGCCAGGGGACGTATCGCGCTACGGCGTCATAGACCCGGCGCCCGACGGCGTTCACGTGCGTGGCTTCATTGAAAAGCCCACGCCCGGTTCTGAACCCAGCCACGAGGTGTCCATCGGTCGCTACCTGTACACGCCCGAATTCTTCGAGCTCTTAGCCGAAGGCTGGACGCAGCACGAAGACGGCGAGTACTACCACATATACGCGCTCGACCGGATGATAGCCGCCGGCAAGGTGGCATGGAAGCGCGTTGAAGGGCTCAGGCTCGACACGGGCGAACCTGCGGGCTACCTGGAAGCCATACTCGAGTACGCCTGGCGCGACCCAGCCTATCGCCCCGTCGTGGAACGTTTTATCGAGGGCAGACGATGAGCGACGCTCCAGCCGGCGTCCCCGGCCTTCTCGCCGTTCACCACGTAGCCGCCATTTGCTCGGACTACGAGCGGAGCAAGAGCTTCTACGTTGGCACGCTCGGACTGGGCGTCGTCGCTGAAACATGGCGACCAGAGTCCGGCTCGTGGAAGCTGGATCTGTCGCTGGCGGGCCACTTCGTGCTGGAGCTGTTCTGGTTTGGCGACAGACCCTCCCGGCCAGACCAGCCCGAAGCGCTCGGGCTACGTCACCTCGCGTTTGCGGTAGCTGATGTTTCCGCGTCGAAGGCCGTACTGGAAGCGCGCGGTGTGGCCGTGGAAGACGCGCGCGTAGACCCGGTAACAGGCCGTCACTTTACCTTTTTCAGGGACCCTGACGGCTTGCCCCTGGAGCTGTACGAGCGATTTGGTGTGTAATCCTAGGATTTCTTTAAATATATCAAAAGAATACATTGACACTATAGGCCTGTCCGCTCTAAAGATCAAGGTATGACAGCCGAAAAAGTAGTGAGCAGTCGAACTCGGCACGCCATCCTTGGCGGCCTCGCGCACGAGGCCGCTTCCGGTTATGAAATCAGGAAATTTCTTTCAGAAACGACGAGCCATTTCTGGAAGGAAGGGTACGGGCAAATCTATCCGACTCTCGAGCGTCTCGTTGAGGAAAAGCTGATCGAGGTAGCGTCGCGCGAGGCGGGAGGACGGGAGCGCGTGCGATACAGGATACTGCCGGCGGGATCCGTGGAGCTGAGGACATGGATCCGATCGCCCAGGTTTCAGCTGAAGTCAGGGCGGAACGAACTACTTCTCAAGCTCTTCTTCGCGCGACGTGATGACGCAGCCGCGCTCCTACCCCAGATTCAGGAGTACCGTGTGTCCATGCAAAAGACGGCTGGCATCTACAGCGCCTTTGATCTGGATGCCGACGAAATACCCGACGATTCGCGAAGCCTGATCGCGACCACCATCGATTACAGCAAGGCGGCTGCCCGCATGCAAATTGAATGGTGCGAGAGGACGCTCGACCTGCTGGCTTCGTTGGCAAAAGCTGACTAGCGCGACTACCGGGTCATGGCCGACAAACTTGCGCCTCCGGGTGCTGTGCACGCCGCCAGCACATCGTCAAGACGGGCTTCGGCGAGGCATACAACAGTGTCCGCAGCGCCGTAGTACATCCTGAGCAAACCGTCCACACTGGCTATCGCGGCGCCGGGGAACACGACGTTCAGCCTGAACCCGTCGCGTGTTTCGTACGGCGCATCGGGCACCAGAACAGGTTCGGGGCAGACGCCGCGCACCAGCCAGGGCTGTTCAGCGTCCAGCAGGGCCGCTCCCGCTGTGTAGCGCTTTGTCCAGCGCTTCTCCCAGCCATTCTTGCCGCGGGCTGGATCTATGTCCACGGCGTGGAACAGCACGAGCCAGCCGCGGTCGGTGCGGATCGGAGGCGCGCCCGGCCCGATCTTGGCATTAGCCCACGGCACGTCTTCCACACCCAGTACGAGGCGGGAAGCGCCCCAGTGCACCAGGTCGGGAGAGCGGGACATCCAGATATCGAAGCGCTCCCCTCCGCCCCGGCCATAGACGGGAAAGGGGCGCTCCAGGCGCCAGTAATAGCCGCCGATCCGTTCCGGGAACAGTACTTGATTGCGGTTATCCGGCAGGCTCAGATCCAGAACCTCAAAGCTGAGGCCATCGTCCGAAACCGCGAGCCCCGCGCGGATGCCGTGGTCGGTATCCGCGGCAAAGCTCAGGTACAGCCTGGAGTCCAGGACGGTGAGCCTGGGGTCGTAGACGCGGCGAAGGTCGCTGATATCGAGCGGGATGCTGAGCTCACCGTCGACCTTCCAGTGTACCCCATCTGCGCTGACCGCCCGTCCTAGGGCGGTGCGCTCCAGGAGGTGGCCGTCGAAGTCGCCCCTCTCGTAGCGGAATACCATCAGGTACCTTCCCTGGAACACGGCAACCCCCGGGTTGAACACCAGCCTGGCGTCGAAGGGCACGTTGCCGGGGTGCAGGATGGGGTTGTCGGGGTGACGGGTAAACAGCATGGTCGCATCCTCCTGATATCGGGGTATCATCGGGTAGTGTCACGAAGCCTGTGGATGTCCGCCTTGATCGACCCGCTGGCCGTTCCCGAGATCGGCTACCGATTGCCGCTCCGACAGCGTTGTGCGCAAGACTATAGTCTCGCTGTGCAGGTTCGGCATACCGACATGGTCAAGGGCGATACGGCCAGCCAGTTTCCCTATCTGGAAGCGCGGCACCCTGACCGACGTCAGCGGCGGTTCGCAGAGGATAGCATTCTCGCTGTCGTCGAAGCCGATGGCCGATACCTGGTCCGGCACGCGATACCCCAGCTGGGCCAGGCGGAGCAGCCCCGTGCGCGCCTGTTCGTCGTTTACGAACAGTATTGCCGTTGGCATACCGCCCTCGCCGGTGGAGCCGGAAGCCGCGACTATGGCTTCGACAGCCGCGTCCCCGGCGCCCAGGAAGTGTCTGGACAGCAAGCCGGCACGCTCCATCGCTGTGCGGTATCCGGCGAGTCTCAACTCGGTATACTCATATGTCAGATCGCCCCCGGCAAACACGATATGCGTGTGTCCACGTTGCAGAAAATAGCGTACAGCCATCGAGGCTGCTTCTTCGTTGTCCATGCCAACGCAACTGATGCCATCGGGAGCCCACTGCCGAGCCAGGAGCACACACGGCAAGCCTTCCGCGAGCAGTTCGGGAAGCAGCGGGTCGTCACGTGACGAAGCCATGACTATAACGGCGTCGGGACGCAATTGCGGATCATGGATGAGTACGCTCGTCGCATGATCCGGCTTGAGCGGTGGGTCATGTACGGCAAGTCCGAGGTTGCCGTGCGCCTCGTCGACTACAGCGGCTCTGACGCCTTGGAGCAGCTCCTTGAACACCTGCTGCGACGACATGCTCATCGGGTGGATGAGCAGTATGCCCGGGTTGCCTCGCGTAGTATCCCGATCGTCAGGATCATGGCTGTCGAGGTCCGCCGCTACCTTTCTGACCCTATCCCTCATGCGCTGCGATACCCCGGGCTTGCCGTTTAGAACGAGAGAAACCGTGCTTTTTGCTACACCCGCGAGGCGGGCTATATCCGATACCGATGCCATGGTGTCTTTCCTGGTTCATTGTACGAATCGCGTGACCACTCGGCAAGGCACCCGGCCGGATTGCCTCGATAGGGTAGACGCTTTTTCCGGTAGCATTGGATTCGCTACCAGTTCATACTGATGGTAGTTGTCGAAGAACCTCTAAATTTCAATGTTTGAAACGGAGGCACCCGCGACAACGGGCCGCACAAAGAATGATGCTGCAAATGACAGCACCATCAAAATCAATGGAAATACGGAAAGCATGGACCGTGCCGCCAGTTCCGGGGTTGGCCCTGGATTGGATCGATCATGGAATCCGAAAATAACGGCTACAAGTATGAATACCAGACTTCGCAGCAAACCTGAGAAACGGATGACAAAGCTGATGGTCGACTGATAGATGGCTTCCCGCCTTAAACCTGATTTGCGGGCATCTTCGTCGATGATTGCCGCGTTGACCAGGTCCAGGTTCGCGATGACTCCTCCCAACCCGAAACCTATCCACACGCCGCTCAGTATGGCGGGAATCAGGCTGCCGACAATAAGCATGGGGAGAAAACCGAGCCCGAAAACCAGTAGAGCCATGCGCCATGTCTTGAGTACACCCTGGCTGCGAGCCAGCGCGCTCCAGACCAGGACCGATGGTATGGCTGTCACGAACACTGCCGCGGTCAGGTATGTAGCATGTGCATCAGGCAAGTCCAGCACATATTTAACGAAGAAGGGAATCACCGCCATAATAAGACCGTTGGCTGCCTGGTAAAAGAAATTTGCGGCTCCCACTGCCAGAAAATTGACGTTGCCTATCACAGCCCTGAATGAATCGACGAGACCCGGTTGCGCGGAATCCTGGTATTCCGGGTTCTCGTGCGTTCCCATCGTGGAGTAGACATAGATTGCCACTCCGATTGCGGCATACGCGATTGCTACCGTCCGGTACCCCAGCCCCCTGACTATCATGGGCGTCAATACCACGCCGGCTATCATGCCGACGAGCGACAGCACCTGGCGTGTCCCGTTGGCTCTGGCCCGTTCTCCGATGTCTATAAACAATTCGGGCAGCAGGGCGTGGTAGTTGGTGGTCAGTACGGTGTTGGCTGTTTCAGTAAGCATCAGGAACGCCGTGTAGTACAGTAGAAGGCTTGCGCCTCGCCCTAGTCCTCCGGGCGGGCTGAAGAACAGAATCATGAACAAGCCAAATAGTGGAGCCGTGGCCAGCATCCATGGCTTGCGCCGGCCGAAGCGCGTTCGTGTCCGATCGGAGAGGAACCCCAATAGCGGGTCGTTGATGGCATCCCAGATGGAGAAGAAGATGGTGCCGACACCTATCATGGCCAGGCTCAGTCCTATCTTGTCATTATAGAAATAGGTGCCCTGAGAACTGTACATGTACCCTGGAATTGAATAGCCCAGCATGCCCAGTGCGTAGCGGAACCAGTGCGTCCGCCGCGGTTTCGATCCGGTGCTGTTCATGGGGACACTTCTTGCATGGATACATCCCGGTCGGTACCGAGGCGTATCAGGTTGTAGTATTCGCGTGAGAACACGCGGTAATAGAACCAGGCAGGCACGTGTGTAACGAGGGGCTGGACATCATCTATGACAGCCCGTTGGCTCCGATGTGCCAGGCATATTTTTTTCTTGACGTTTCCATACGGTGCGATGCGCATCGCCAAGGTAGCCGGCGGCAATCCGGTCTCTGGTCTGAACCGCTCCCTGAACGTACGTGATACCTTCAGGGCCAGAGCGATTTGCCTGTCGCAGAGCGTCATGACGGCGAGTTGTCTGACACCGTGTCGGTCGCGGACAAGCAGTTCACGGGTGGCTCGTCCCGACCACGCGTGGTCGGGATGGCCGTACAGCCCGAGGGCATCGTCGAAACAGACGACGGTATCCGGGCGCGCACTGTCCAGACGGGCTGCTATCTCGGATTGGAGCGTCGGGAGGGGAACACTGTCAAGGCGTCGGTCGGGATAGCGCAACACCGTAAGCGACGCATCGCCTGTCAGGCGTGCCACGCGGGCAAGCTCTTGTTCTCTCAGATCGCCAAGGCCATCGCGGTTCACGAGGCCGCCGGTCGGCCCGTCTTCTCCACGGGTCAGATACAGCAGGTGTATGCTGGCTCCCGCCTTGCGCCAAGCTACCAGTGAACCGGCAACCATGATCTCGTCATCTGGATGAGCAAAAATGGCCAGCACGGATCGCGGAGATGCATAATCAGGGTTGCGGCTGGACAACGGCACCGTCGGATCATTGACCAGGTGGAACAGGATAAGGTTCGCGACAGACAACGTCGCGATGATAGCCACCGAGACACTGCCTATGCAGGCGATACCGGTCGTCAAAGCCCTCAACTCGACGGGTGCACACTGAATCATGGGTGGGGTTCTTCACCTTCGGTCTGTAGCTGGTATGGAAATCCGGTGGCATCCGCGAAGTCGATGGCGAAGGCGGCCACGGAACTCCAGGCCTGCAGCGAAGAGCCCTTCCCGACGGCGGGGCTGTAGTATTCAACGGGGGTAGCCCAGCCAGTGGCCAGCGACCAGGCAAACCAGCGTCGTAGCGGATACGCCGGATCGAGCCCCATCGTTCCTTTGGCGAATGCGTACAGGCTCGACCAGTACGGCCAGTCACTGCCGTTGTGGTAGCTATAGGGGCGCGATGATTTTTCTACCAGGTGGTCGGGAAAGCGGTACAGCGGGTAGCAGCACATGGTTCCCCAGTCGCCGAACGGCTGCTCCCCGTTTGAGCGGGTTTCCAGATGCCGCTCCATCGCGTCCAGTAGCCGGCGTGACCGGTCGTGATCGGCCACGCCGAAGAGGACGGCGAGGACGGTATCGATAGCCAGGTGATCCTCGGTGCGGGCACCACCCGTGTAGTCGACATACCAGCCCAGACTGTCGACCCACAGGTGCTGGTTGATAGCCAGGCGGACGCGCTCCGCTTCCTCCGCGTAGCCCGGAGCGCCGGGCACGCCGGGGTCGTCCCTCGCCGCGACCCGCGCGATGCGCCCGGCGCATACGAGCGCCCGGTAATACAGCACTTCCGTGTAGGTGACATAGCCGTCGCGGTAGACGTTGTCGGCCCAGTCATGGCGATCCCAGGACTCGCGATACATCAATCCACTGGCATCGGCTCTGTCCCTCATGCCGTCGACGCACCGGAGCGCCAGTCCGGCAAGGCTGGAGCCCTGAGGCGCTTCCCGCAGCACGCCGATGTCGCCCGTAGCCGCCACATAATCGTGCAGGAGCATGACGAAGAAGGCTGGCGAGTCGCTGTGGTCTTCCCAGAAGACATGGCTGGCGTCGATGACGGCGCTGGGGCAGCGTCCGGCTTCGTCGATGCCCAGGGCCAGGGTCAGCAGTTCTTCCCTGACAAGGTCGGGGCGATGAGCCAGCAGGGGCAGCGCGGTAAAATAGCCATCGCGGTAGTACGTCCGGGGCGGCCACTGATAATTGACCCCGGCGAAAAACCCTTTGAAGCCGTTGATGTCCTTGTAGCTGGATATGGCGCAGTTGAGAGCCGAAGCGTGCATGGCGCGCTCCAGCGCGTCCGACCCTTTCATCCGTTCCCGCAGGAAGGCGTCGTGCCGCTTCGCGTCCGCGAGGGCTGCGTCGAAGCCGGCCAGCAGCTCCTCGTCGGACCGGGATTCCCCGGCTGGTTCGGGGTGGTACACGAGGCGGATACGCCCGGACGACCCGGCGGGCAGGCTCAGGCGGAGCGACAGGTGGTACCCTGGCCCCTCGCGCTCGCGCAGCGACAGAGGGGTATCTGAGGCTACCACCGGGCAGGAGCCGCGTCCGGGGTCAACCTGGCCCCGCACCGATTCGTGGTCCAGGAAGCCGAAGTCGAGGCCGAAAACCGTTTCACCGGGTTGGCCGTTGCGCAGCGTGTATTCCTGGTATACGAGCGCTGTAGTTTCATCGAGAAAACTGTCGCAGATTATGCTGAACGAATCGGACTCCGTGGCCACGCGCTGGCGGCGGCCAAACATGGACAGCTTTTTGGTTGCGTTCCATGGCCAGGCTGTACCGTTGATCGACACGCCAACGTAGGAGCTATCTGGTTCCAGTACCGGGCCGAAACCCACAATCGCGTAACGCGACACTCCACCGCATCCGTCGAACTGAACCATGGTGGTGCGGTTGGCGCAGTCGTAAGGCAGCCGTGTTGGCATCGGTAACGAGGCCACGAGGCTCCCATCGCTGCTAGGCTGGAGGATGGTGTCTGTCAATAGAGTCACGGGCATTGGCTATCCTTATCCAGTGTCATGAAGATTGTGGATATTCATTATACGATTCGCCTGGCAGGCTCGCAAGGCGTCTCGGAGAATCGGGATACGGATCAAGAAATTCATTGACAATACGGGAATCCGATCATACGATAAAACGAACGAACGAAAATCGTTCGTTTTCAAACGCAGGCCTGTTGTCCAGGTTAAAACCTGCGGTACACGAAGGAGGATCACATGCGATCAATTCGTCTGGTAGCGCTGTTGACGCTTGCTCTGGTTCCCGCGATGGTGTGGGCAGTCGGTGGCAAGGAAAGCTCTGCTGCGGAGCCAGCGCAGACAGTCATCAGGTTTACCTGGTTCACCGACGGTCCGGACAAAGCCGCGATAGAAGCGGTTATTGCCGACTACATGAGCGCGAATCCCAACGTCACGGTTGAGCTGTCCATCGTTCCGTACGCAGAGCTCAACCAGCTGCTGGCTACCCAGGCGTCCGGCGGCCAAGCGCCCGATCTGGCCCGCGTAACCGAGCCATACCGCTTCTTCGACTACGCCCTTGACCTTACGCCATACGTGTCACCGGGCTTTGCCGACCAGTTCCTCAAGGGGTCGATGATGATGGTTCGGGCTCCTTCGGGCGCCCTCGTCGGTTTTCCGCACGACCTTACCATGAACGGGCCGTTCATCAACGTGTCTTTATTCAAGAAAGCCGGTATTCCCGTGCCAACGGGCAAGGTAACCTGGGAGTCGCTTTTCGAAGCCGCCAGCGCCGTACAGAAAGCCACGGGTGTTCCATACGCCGTCGCCGCCGACAGAAGCGGACACCGGCTCGACGGCATCGTCCAGTCGTACGGTGCGAGTTTCTTTACCCCGGATGGCAAGGCTCTGAACCTGCAGTCAGCCAACACGACAGGAGCCTTCAAGTACTTCGTGGACCTGCACAAGCAGGGCATCATGCCGCTCGAGATATGGGCCGGTGGTTCTGGATACGTAGGCGGCAACCAGCAGTTCATCAACGGTCAGCTGGTCATGTATATCAGCGGTAACTGGCAGGTTGCCCAGTTCGCGTCGACCATCGGCGACAAGTTCGAGTGGGCGGCCATCCCGAACGGATTCAACGCGCAGAGCGGCGGCATGCCGGGTGGCAAGTTCGTAATGGCGTTCAAGGGAAAGACCGACCCCAAAGAGGTAGGCAAGTTTGCCGAATACCTGGGAAGCAAGGCAGCTGTCGAGAAGTATGCATCGATGGCTATGTTCCTGCCAGCCCGCAACGACCTGATAGCCTCCGGCGTCGCGTACCCGGTACGCACTGACGTGATGAACGTCTTCTCGGCTGGCTTGGCCATGATGCCCGCAACGGCGTATTCTGATAACTATCATCTTAAGTTCGGCCCCGTGGCAAACGTCGTTCGCGACAGGTTGACGCAGGCCATCGCGGACGAGATCTCGTTCGATGAGGCTATGACCAGGATGCAGCGCGAAGCCGAGGAGCTGATGAAGTAAGCGACCCGTCGACGCCTTCACGCGCCAGGGGTGATGCTGATCCGGGTACCGTGCGTACCCGGATCATGTTTCGCGGAGCAGGACGTCCACGGCCTATCCGCACGGAAGGAGGACGCGATGCGGATGGGAATACGCCGGCGGACGGAGCTGGCTCCGTACCTGTTTCTGCTGCCCAATCTTGTCATTTTTACCCTGTTCATCGTGATTCCCACCCTTGCCAATTTTTATCTGGGATTGTTCCGTACGTCTCCGAGCGCTCCGCCTCAATTCGTTGGCCTGGAAAACTTCAGGTACATATTCACGGTAGACGACCTGTTCAAGCGCTCGCTGTCCAACCTCGCCTCGTTTATGGTCTTTGACGTGATGGCCATCGTCGTCCTGTCGGTGCTGATCGGCGTGCTGCTCAACCAGTCTATACGCGGGCGAGGATTCTACAGGAGCGCGTTCTTCTTTCCGGTCATGCTGTCACCGGTGGTAATCGCCCTGGTCTGGGGCTGGATTCTCAACAACCGCTTTGGCCTGCTCAACGCGATGGTTTCACGAATAGGCCTTGATCCTCAACCCTGGCTGCTCAAACCCGATCTGGCCCGCTTCTGGGTGGTCGCGGTACACGTATGGGCCACGGTAGGGTTTTTCGCCATCATCATTCTGGCGGGCTTGCAATCCATTCCAGCCAGCCTGTACGAAGCTGCTGAAGTTGATGGCTCCACGACGCTGCAGAATTTTTTCTATATAACCTTGCCCCTCCTCGCGCCTTCCATCATGACTGTGTCGCTCTTGAGCATGATCCGCGCGTTTGAAATATTTGACCACGTGTACATTCTGACCGGTGGAGGACCCGGAACCGCGACGATGATGGTCATCCAGTACATATACCGGGCGGCGTTCGAGCTTGATCAGCAAGGACGAGCATCGGCCGCGTCGCTCGTGCTCTTCGTCATCCTGCTTGTCCTGGCACTGGTGCAGTACCGCATCGGCAAGCAGAAGGAGGCCCTGTGATGAGGCGCGGACGGCTGAACCCCATGACACTCCTGGCGTACGCGGTGCTGACCGCGGGGTCTATCCTTATGTTCGGGCCGGTCATCTGGATTGGATTGTCGTCATTCAAGGATCTGGCAGAAATATACCAGTCTCCACCGACATTCTTTCCGAAAAAGTGGGTGTTTACCAACTATACCGAAGCTATCAGGCAGTTTCCGTTTCTGCGATACCTGTGGAACAGCGTGTTTGTGACCGTTACTGCGACCGTACTGACGCTGCTCATCAACTCAATGGCCGCGTACGCGCTCAGCAAGTTCAGGTTCCCGGGGCGGGACGCCATTTTCGTGCTGATGCTCGCCACACTCATGATTCCGGTTCGTGTCATCATGTTGCCCGTCTATAAAATCATAGCCTGGCTGGGGCTCGCCAACACGCTCGCGGGCATAATCGTGCCGCCATCGGCGACTCCGACGGGTGTCTTTATTCTGAGGCAGTACATGATGACCATACCCGATGAGCTCATCGACGCGGCAAAAATTGACGGCGCCAGCAATGTGCAGATTTATTCACGGATCATCCTGCCCCTGTCCGCTCCGGCTCTGGCTGTCGTCACTGTGTTCTCAGTTATGTGGCGGTGGAATGACTTCATGTGGCCGCTCATCGTCATCAACAGGGAAAAGCTGTTTACCCTACAGCTCGCGTTGGCGCGGTTCAGGGGAGAACTGGTAACCGACTGGAACTATGTACTGGCCATGACCATGCTCAGCATCGTCCCGGTGGCCGTGGTATTCGTGTTTATGCAGCGTTACCTGGTCCGTGGCATCGCGTCGACCGGGCTCAAAGGATAGGTACATGAAGCTGGTCAATCAGATTCCTCTTGGCGCGTGCGAAGGCTCGAATGCCAGCTTCTCGTGTGCGGGGCCGGGTGCTTCTCGTTTGCGTGTTTCCCTGCTCGAAGACTGGCTGGCGCGGGTGAGCTTTCTTCCTGAGGGAACATGGCGTCTCGATCGCACCTGGATGATACAGGGGGCGAGTCCCGACGCAACCGTACCCAGGGAAGGCCGCTACCGGGATGACGTTTCGGTATTCAGCCAGCCATCAGCCGTTTTCGCCAAAGATGAAAACGGCGCGCGTCTGTACGGTTCACTGTTCTCGACGATGCTGTCGTATTCGACGGGGGGCCTTGCCTGGTCGCTGCCCGACGGCAGGGTGTTCGCGCGCGATCTGCCTGAGCGGGCGTATTGCCGGGATGAACACGGCACGACGGTGTGCCACTACATGGAGCGCAAGCCGGACGAAATCTACTACGGCTTTGGCGAGCGCACCGGTCCTCTCGACAAAAAGGGCCTGCGCATGGAAATGCGCAACCTCGACGCGCTTGGGTACGATGCCGCCACCACAGATCCGCTGTACAAGCACTGGCCCATCTACATCACGATGGTGCCATCGCTCGGTCTGGCGTACGGTCTTGTCTACGACAACCTCGCCGATACGGTCTTTGACATGGGGCGCGAGATAGACGCGTACCATGGTGACTATCGTAGCTGGAAGGCGGCGGGGGGTGACGTTGACTACTACCTCGTGTTCGGCCCGGATCTGCCGTCGGTAGTC
>JAFGUM010000233.1 GCA_016938515.1 Spirochaetales bacterium
GAACAGCCGCTTGCGGTACAGCGCCCTCACGAAGCGCTCGAAAGCGGGGCGGAGGCGCTCAAAGAGATCCGGCTTCGTCTTCAGCCGGTCGCCGCCGGGCCACTCGACCATGTGGGCGGGTATGAAGAGTATAGCTTCTATGGTCGACGCGATAAGCGCGACCGATACCACGAGCGGTATTACCCTGAGGAATTTGCCTATCGTACCCGGCAGTATCATCAGCGGCAGAAAAGCGGCCACCGTCGTAAGGCTGGACGCGACGATGGGCCAGGCCACCTGGCTCGTACCCTCGATGGCCGCCTGTCGCTTGTCCAAGCCCAGACCCCGTAGCCGATACGTATTTTCCGTTATGACGATGGCGTGGTCGACGATGAGGCCCAGCACGAGCACCAGCCCGAAGAGCGTGTTGGAGTTTATCGTTTCACCGAGCGCCTCGAGCACTAGAAACGTCACCGCGAAGGTTACCGGGATGCCCAACGCCGTCATCAGCGCGTTGCGAATGCCAAGGAACAGAAGCAGGATGACGGACAGCAGCACCAGCCCCTGCACCGCGTTGGACAGGAGCACGTCGATGCTGTCGCGAATCTGCACCGTGGAGTCGTTGACCAGCGACACGGATACGCCTTCTGGCAGGGCTTTCTCGGCTTCGGCGACCACGTCTTTGACCCGGTCGATCACGCCGATGGAATCGCCTCTGGGCACCTTGCCTATCCTGAGCACTACGGCGTTCTCGCCGTTGAAGCGGGCCGTCTCCCCGTTCTGGTCGTACTCTTCGTAGACGCGGGCCAGGTCGCCCACGCGCACGAGGCCGCCCTGCGAGTCTGTCCGGCGCACGATGACGCTGTCAAACTCGCCAATGCCGCGCAACGATCCGACGGTGCGCAGCAGGTACTCCCTGGACACCGTCTCCAGCGTGCCGCCGGGAACGGTAACGTTCTTCTGCTGAACGGCTCGCAGCACCTCGGAAATTGAAATGCCGAGCGCTTCCAGCCGCTCCCTGTCCGCGTCCACCACGATGCGCCGGTCACGGTCTCCCACGAGGTCTACCGACGACACGTCCTTGATCGACAGGACGCGGTCACGCAGGGCCCTGGCCGTCGTCCCCAGATCCTCGAAGGGGACAGAGCCCGAGACGACGACTTCTATTACCGGCAGAAAATCGTTGGACGAAAAATCGTCGGCCAGCGGCTGCAGCGTTCCATCGGGCAGGTTTACCTTGCCGAGGCGCGTCCGCACGTCCTGGAACAGGCGGTCGAACTCGTCGTTGGAGATGCCGTCGTCAAACTCCACGCGCACCACCGACAGGCCGTCGCTGGTGACGCTCTGAATCTGCTTGAGGCTCTTGAGGCCCTGCATCTCGCGTTCGACCTTGACCGTAACAGACTGCTCAATGTCAGACGCCGACGCGCCCGGATACGGCACGATGACGTTGACCCAGAAAAACGGCACCTCTGAGAACTGCTCCTGCGGCATGCGGGCGATGCTGAAGCCGCCGAGCACCAGGATGGTGACGAGCACTATCGACAGCAGCACCGTGTTCTCGGTGGAGAATTTGGGGAGGTTCATGCTACTGCCCTATTCCCAGCTGGCAGAATCGCCAACATCGGTGGATACGACGGGAACGCCCGGCCTCAATTTGGTGAGCGCGCTGACGAGTAGCCGCTCACCCTCCGCAAGGCCGTTCAGAACCTCGACGCGCACGCCGGACCTACGGCCCAGCGATACCTCGCGCACCGCGGCTTTTCCGCCGTCGTCTACGAACACGGCGTAGGTGGAGCCCCTGCGCACGAGGGCCGCGCTGGGTACGACCACCGCCGGATTGACCTTCCTCGCCTCGATGGACACGCTGGCCGACATACCCGACTTTACGCGGCCGGAGAAGCCGTTGCGGAACGCGACCACCACCGGGAAGCTGCCCGTTGCCGGGTTGGAACCCGCGGCTATCGCTTCCACCGTGCCTTCTACGTACTCATCGCCCAGAGCAGCCGGCACGTACACGCGAACCGGCGCGCCGACGTCTATGAGGCCCACCTCGCGCTCGCCTACGCCAACGGTTATCTTGAACGACGACGTATCGACAATGCGCGCCACGCGGGCTCCCGGCGCTATCGAGGCGCCAACCGTGGCGACTTCTTCCCTGGACGCTATGACACCGGTTACGGGAGCGCGAAGCCTCGTATCGTTGTAGGCTTTGAGAGCGGTTTCGTACTGCGCTTTTGCGCCGCTGTAGTTGCCGCGGGCGCGCGTGAGGTCGGCGGGGGAACTGCGACCGGCCGCGCTCAGCGCCTCGGTAGCTTCCAGTTCAAGCCTGGCCGCCTCGTACTGCTCCTTGGCGCGCTCCAGGTTGAGCGAAGCGATCTTGTCGTCGACGCGCAGCAGTTCCTGGCCCTCGGCAACCTTGTCTCCGAGAGAAAAGCCCACCGATTTGACCAGCCCCTGGGTTTCGGCCACGACGAACGCTTCGCGGACCCCGGCCACCACGCCAGAAGCCCGCACGTCGTCCACCAGCGGCGACCGCGCCACGGTAAGCGACTCTACGGCCAGCGACTCTTCAACCTGGCCCGGCTCCCAGGCAGTGGCTCCCGCCACCGCGTCCGGCTTCGAGCACGACACGGCAATGGCCAGAACCAAAGCCACCACCGCTATACTACCAATGCTTTTATTCATTCACGCGCTCCTTACTATATTCCCGAAAGAATATAGTAAGGATTATCCTCAAAAAGCCAGAGGGTCTTTCAAAATGCAGACGCATTTTGAAAGAGCTTCCTTGATTCCGCGATTAGGCGCAGAGTTTGCAAAGCAAACGCAAGCAATCGCAAAGCCAATTTCAAAAGTAACCGACTTTTTTAATTGGCTCGCCAGCGTAAACGTATTTTAAACACGCGCGTAGGCAGCGCCAGGGCTACGCGCGGCGTACTGTCAGTCGAACCGCATCACCTGGATCTGGTTGCCGTTGTCTTCGTTGTCGTAGACCACGTACGGCACACCCGCGGGCGATATCGCAAAGCCTAGCGATGCCCCCACTCTGCCAGAAAAGCCAGCCTCGCCCACCACTTCCCACGCCGAACCGATCAGTTTCTATCGGTAGCGGCAAATATGCGCGACATCGGCCGACGCGTCCACTTCGAACGTGGCCCCGGAAGCCACGACAAAACCTTCGGTCGCCACAAACACCTTCCAGTCCGA
>JAFGUM010000234.1 GCA_016938515.1 Spirochaetales bacterium
GGCAAGTTCCACAAGGTGGCCAACATCGTCGGCTCGTGCATGAAGTATCACCCGCACGGCGACGCGTCCATCTACTCTGCTATCGTCGTAATGGCCAACAAAGAGCTGTTCATAGACAAGCAGGGTAACTTTGGCAACATCCTGACGGGCGATGAAGCCTCGGCGGCACGCTACATCGAGTGTCGCGCCACGAGCCTGGCCAAAGACGTGTTCTACAACCCCAAGATAACGGAATACGAAGAAAGCTACGACGGCCGCAACAAAGAGCCGGTTGTGTTCCCGGCAAAGATACCCGTAATTCTGGTAACCGGCGCCGAGGGCATTGCCGTAGGCATGAGCACCAAAATACTGCCGCACAACCCGGTAGAGGTACTCGAAGCGGAGATAGCGTGCCTGCGGGGCGAATCCTTCTCGCTGTACCCGGACTTTCTGTCTGGGGGTATCGTCGATGTTACCGAGTACCAGGATGGTCTGGGCAAGGTTCGCGTCAGGGCGACCATGGACACGTCTGACCCCAAGCGCGTCGTCATACGCGACCTGCCGTACGGCGTGACTACAGAAAGCCTCATAGCCAGCGTCGAGGATGCGGCCAGGGCTGGTAGAATCAAGATTGCCTCTATAAGCGATTTTACCACTGATAAGGTGGAAATCGAAGTGCGCCTGGCGCGCGGCGTGTACGCCCAGGAGACCATAGACGCGCTGTACGCGTTTACCCAGTGCGAGCAGTCCATTTCGTGCAATCTGCTCGTCATCAAGAGCGGGCAACCAACGCTTATTACCGTTACCGATGTCATTCGCCACCACGCAAAGCGTCTTCTGGCTATACTCAAGGCAGAGCTGGAGCTTGAGGTTCGTGAACTTCTCGATGAGGTGCACGCTCGAACCCTGGAAAGAATTTTTATAGAAGAAAGAATTTACAAATCAATAGAAACGAAAAAAACCCAGCCCGCCATCGATACAGCCGTTATAGATGGCCTCGCGCCGTTTGCGTCCGAGATTAAACGTGAAGTTACGCCAGAAGACGTCGAGCGTCTGCTTCGGATTCCTATTCGTCGTATATCCCTCTACGATATAGAAAAAGCCCGCAACGAAATGGAGCGGCTCAAAACAAGGCTAAAGGAAGCCCGGCATCATCTTGCCCACTTGACTGAGTACGGCATCGGCTTTCTGGAAGGCTTGCTCAAGCGTCTGAAAGCAGACTGGAAACGCAAAACCCGCATATCGTCGTTTGACAGGGTAGACGCCAGGGAAGTAGCGCGCCGCGATATAGCACTACGCTACGATGCGCAGACCGGCTACCTCGGAACGTCGGTAACCAGCGGTGAAACGCGGTTTGACGTGTCGCCCTATGACAAGGTGCTGGTAATCCGCAGGAGCGGCATGTATTCGATAGTACCCGTTCCAGAAAAGCTGTTCGTGGACAAAGGCCTGCTGTACTGCGGACTTGCTGATAAAGAGCAGCTGGCCGATACGATCTTCAGCGTCGTGTATACCGAAGCCGGTTCAAGCACCCCTCTTATAAAGCGATGCCAGATAGAAGCGTGGATTCTGGCCAAGGATTACGAACTGGTGCCAAAAGGTTCAACGGTACGCTGGTTTACGGCCACGGCAAAGGCGGCGTTTGTCTGCACGTGGGCGCCCAAGCCGCGATTCAAGATAGATACCGAACGCTTCAGGGTGGAATCGTACCCGATAAAGGGGATAAAAGCCCGCGGCGTACGCTTGAGCGCGCGGAGCCTGATATCCGCCCACGCCGAGGGCGGCGAAGACCTCTTCGAAGCGGCGTCTACGCCCCGGGTCAGAACGGCCAAGACCCCCAAAAAGAAAGCTGCCAGCGTATCCACCAGCACCGCAAAGAAAAAGACGCCAGGAAAAACCGCGGCTACAAAGGACATAGGAACTGCCAAAACAGGCAGGGTAACGGGAAAAAGCGGCAAAGTTACGGGTTCCGGAGGACTACTCGCCAAGGCGACGTCCAGAAAGAAGAAA
>JAFGUM010000235.1 GCA_016938515.1 Spirochaetales bacterium
ACTGTCGATTCCGGTATCCCATCGCGGTTCGCGTCGTGCGCTATGGCACCCGAATACGATGAAAACACACGGGACAGCTCTGCTTTCGCCGATTCACTGGACAGCTGGGAAACGAGAGCTTCTATGGAGTCGATAGTCGGCACGTAGTCGCCAGAAAAGAGCTCCCGTATTGCCTGAGCTTCTCCAATGAGGCCAAGTCTGAACGCCAGCACGGTAGCATCGGCACTCACCCCTCCATTGGCTCTGAACTCGCGCACCATAAAGCCAGATTGGCGCTGGTCTACCGCGTACGGAGCCAGCGCTACGAGCACCGCGCTATCAGCGTCTTTGAGCGCGTCGAGTGACGCGAAGGCCGCTGCCACGACGCTGTCATCCGGTGAAGCCGAAAATGGTCTTTCGGCATTGCGCAGCCACGCTATCAGTGGACGGGGATCCGCGGGATACCGGCGCAACGACGATAGTACTGCCGTAGCCGCGGCGTCGCGGTCACCTACGGCCAGGCTGGCGATCGTGCGGACGAAAAGGGACTGGGAGCTCGGTGCCATGCCGTCGACATACCGCAAGGCTTCCTCTGGCCGACGCGTCCGCGCGAGCAGAGTCGCGTATAATAGCCTGGCTTCGTCTCGTGAAAACAGCAGAAACTCACCACCCGTGAGGGCGGTCTGGAGCCTCGGGATTGCCGATGCCGGGCTTTCTCCTGCCGAAAGCCCAACGAGAGCGCGCAGGTAATTGCCATCGGGGCTCGTTGGCTTGTACGACAGAGCCTCATCCAGCTGCTCTATCGCTTCCTGCGAGTAACCAAGCGCAACGGTATCCCTGGCGCCCCTCGTCAGGGCTGCGCAGAGCAGCGCGTCGCGCTCGCGAGTATCAGTCTCCGCTATCGCGGCGACGCACACACAGCTTATGAGCAGCGCCGCGGTGGCAAGGCGACTAGGCCTGCGCCGCCTCTGGGTCCTTGAATCCGAACAGAGCCTTGATATCGTCATCGAGCAGGGTCTCCTTACGGATAAGCTCTTCAGCCAGGCTGACAAGCTGGTCACGATGCTCGGTCAGAACGTCGAACGCCTTTTTCTTCGCTTCGTTGAGGATGCCAACGACGGCGCGGTCTATGCGCATCGCCGTATCCTCGGAATAGTCCTTGTGGCGGGCTATCTCCTTGCCGATGAAAATGGGCTCTTCTTCCTGCCCGTATGCTACCGGTCCGAGTTCTTCGGCCATGCCCCATTCGCACGCCATCTTGCGCGCGAGATCAGTAGCTTGCCTGAGATCCTGCGCCGTTCCGGTAGTCGTTTCACCGTAGACGATAGTCTCGGCGGCGTACCCTCCGTAAGCGATGACTATCCTGTCGCGGATCCAGCCGCGTACCTTGGAGTACGAATCCCGCTCCGGCAAGGAGAAGGCCAGGCCGAGCGCCCGTCCACGTGGCACTATGGTAACCTTGTGTAAAGGATCGGCGTGTTGCAGGTAATAGTGAAGCAGCGCGTGGCCGGCTTCATGGTACGCTGTTGCCTTTTTCTCTTCCTCGGAAATCACCAGAGAGGTTCTGGCGATGCCCATGAGTATCTTGTCCCGGGCTTCTTCAAAATCCAGCATCTCTACGCTTTCCAGCCCCCGGCGGACGGCAAACAGCGTAGCTTCGTTGACCATGTTCGCCAGATCCGCGCCGCTCATACCCGGCGTAGCTCTCGCCAGCCTCTGGGCGTCTACGTCCGCGGCGGTTGGCACCTTGGCCATGTGGATTTTAAGTATGTCTTCCCGTTCCTGTATATCCGGCATGGCTACGATGACCTGCCTGTCGAATCTGCCGGGCCGCAGCAGCGCGGGGTCTAGTACGTCCGGGCGGTTTGTGGCCGCCAGGATGATGACCCCATCCTTGGTATCGAAGCCATCCATCTCCACGAGCATCTGATTGAGCGTCTGCTCGCGCTCGTCATGGCCACCGCCGTATCCAGCCCCGCGCGTGCGCCCGACGGCGTCGAGTTCATCGATAAACAGAATGCACGGCGCGCTCTTGCGGCCCTGTTCGAACAGGTCGCGCACGCGGCTGGCCCCGACGCCAACAAACATTTCCACAAAATCGGAGCCTGACATATGAAAGAACGGCACGCCAGCTTCTCCGGCTACCGCCTTGGCGAGCAGCGTCTTGCCGGTACCTGGCATGCCAACGAGCAGTACACCCTTGGGTATGCGTGCGCCCATCTTTACGAATTTCTGAGGATTTTTGAGGTAGTCTACCACTTCAAGAAGCTCGTATTTGGCTTCTTTCTGTCCGGCTACATCGGCGAACGTAATTTTGGTATCGCTACCTTGATAGCGCTTCGCCCGGCTTTTGCCAAAGCTGAAAGCCTTGTTGTTGCCCTGCATCTGCCTGAAAATCATCCAGATGAGGAAAAAGCCAAACACCCAGGGAAACAACTCTGCCAGCAGGCGAAGCGGACTGACGTCCGCGACCGCTCCCTCGACTTTTACCCCGCGGGCGGCGAGATCGTCGAGCAGGCCATCATCCTGATAAGGAATAAGCGTGCTGAATTGCTGGGAATCGCCTGCGCGCCCCTTGAGCGTACCCTGGATAACACGCTGGTCCACTATACGGACCGAATCGACGTTACCTTCTTCAAGGTGGGCTAAAAACGTCGAATACGGGATGCTGGGCAGTGAAGCCGTTCCATCCATCAAAAAGAGCGCAACCGAAGCCATGAGGAGCCCAGCGAATACGATGAGCGACAGTCGCGCGCCCCGCGGAGGTCCTGATTCTGGCCCTCCTGGGCGCTTCGGGGAATTCTTATCATCAAATTGCATCGGTACGCGCGTCTCCTTTCAATTCAAATGCGACAAAGCCAGCCGGTGGCGTCGCGGAAACCAGATCATTCTGCCTGTAGATGTCGCGGCATCCCAGCCGCGACGCGAGTACCGCCACTATTCCGCGGCCGTCCTCAATTACTGGAACGGCACCACGGGCGGACACGGGTATCCCCAGTTCCGAAAGCAGCGAATCGACCATCTTGGTGCCTGAACCGAGAGCAACCCCATCGCCGGGGCGTCTCGACCGTATCCATAACGGCCACGTAAACGCGTCGCGGCGCAGCCCCGGAGGAGAGTCATGAGAGTATACCCTACACGAGAGGGTCTTGCCTATTCGATAGTCTCCGGCTCCATCTATGACAATGCTGAAGCCGTCAGCATCGGTTGCTGCGCTGGTAGCCGTCCTCTCGTCACGGAGCGCTCTGGCGTAGATCGCGCCAGAGTCCCTGGTAAACTCGATGCCAGCACCCGATGCGAGCCTTCCGGTTATCTTGGCAGAACGCGCGGCGGCCATCACGAGACGCCACGGCAATCGTGCTACTCCCAGAGGTTCCGCAACGGCGTACAGAGCCCGCGCGCGCACCGCTAGCGGCGCCGCGTCAAAGGCGACGGCGTCTAGCCGAAGCGCGGTGTACCCGTCTGCCGGCTCTTCGGGCGACGCTTTCGCGACCATAGCTTCAGCCATGGCGGATAGGGCGTCTTCGTCCACGTGCGCTTTCTCCGCCAGCGTCGCCAGAGACGTGTCCATAGCCGGAAATATGGAGCGCATCGCGGGTAGAAGCTCGTGTCGCACCCTGTTGCGCAGGTACAGGTCAGAATTGTTCGTAGAGTCCTGTCTGTACGCCTGTCCCCTTGACGCCAGATACGACAGGATATCGGCTCTGCTTACCGACAGCAACGGACGCCCCACCAGGCCGTGCAACGCCGGTACGCCACGCAAACCCGCTATGCCAGAACCCGTACAGAATCGCATGACCATAGTCTCGACAACATCATCGGCGTTGTGGCCGGTGAGGACGATAGCGCAGGATTCGGCACTCCTGGCACGCTCCAGAGCCTTATAGCGAAAATTCCTCGCCGCCGCCTCAATGCCACCCTCCGCTCTCGCCCTGCGCTGGATTTCTCCGCGCGTAATTTCTTCTATGAACAAGGGAACGCCGAGATTCCTGCACAATGTCTCCACAAACGAGCGTTCTTCCGCCAGCTCCCCCGCCGGACGAATCGCGTGGTCCACCCAGCACGCAGAAACCTCGAGCCGCGCGGCGTCAGAAACCTGCAGAGTCGCGAGCAGGGTAGCTACCGAATCCGGCCCACCGGACAGGGCGACGAGCACACGCGAATCTACAATATAGTGGTCTGCGAGGAAACGCAGCACCGCAGCGGGCACAGGATCGGCTGTTCCTGCGTTCTGGGCTGAGCCTGGAGTGGTTCGAGGCATACGGGCCTCCGTCATTTACCTGCGGATGAAACGGACGGGACCGCCATTGTGGGCGGTCCCGCGTCCTTGGAGAAGGAAAATTGCTTACTTCGCGGGGGTAGCGGCTTCAGCAGCGGGAGCCGCTTCGGTCGCGGCAGCGGTTTCTGCGGTGGCTGCAGCCAGGTCGGCCTTGGCAAACTTGACGAGGACGACGACCTGATCGGCGGCGCTCAGCACCTTTACGCTCTCCGCGTGGACTATGTCTCGCACGTGGATGGAATGGTTGGCTTCAAGCGCGCTGATGTCCACCTCAAACTTCTCGGGCATGTCCTTGGGAAGGCACTCGACCTCGATCTCGTGCACCGGATTCTCGAGGATACCACCATTCCTTACACCGATAGAGCTGCCTACGAGGTGAACCGGCACGTTGGCGCGAATGGCCACACCGCTCTCAACCTCGAAAAAATCGACGTGCAGGATCTTGCCGTGCAACCAGTCAATTTGCCTGTCCTTGATAAGGCAGTCGTATGACTTCGCGTCGACATTAAGCTTGATAATGGTACTCTCTGAGACGCCTTCTACGGCTTTCTGGAATTCCTTGGCGTTCAAAGCTACGGGGGTAGCCGTACCGTGACGGTTATAAACAACGGCGGGAATGCCGCCGTTCCTGCGCAACGTGTTCAGGGCTCCTTTGGTGCCTATCTCTCGCGCGCCGGCGTTTACTACGTGCTGGCTCATGGATGATCTCCTCACTACTGGGCGAAATTTTCAGCGTTGGGACGGCAGGATTCGAACCTGCGAATGGCGGAACCAAAGCCCGCTGACTTACCTCTTGTCGACGTCCCAGTGGTACGTCGCCATAGGGGACGTACGGCGCATAGTTATACCCCATGAAGGCGCATCGTGTCACGGGGGTACGCCGACATTGCCGCGATCAGCCGGGCCGCGCTCGCAAGGCGACGGTTGGATTGATTATTCTCAATCTTCCACGACTTCTGGAGAGTTCTCGCCCCTGGCAAACGATTGCACGATGGCATCCTGGAGGCGCGTCCGGAATTCGGGGCTTATCGGGTGCGCAATATCCTTGTATTCACCCGTCTTCGTCTTCCTGCTCGGCATCGCGATGAAGACACCAGTCTTCCCCTCGATGACCTTGACGTTGTGAATGACGAAGCACTCATCGAAGGTGACGGTTACGTACGCTTTGAGCTTGCCTTCGCCGCTAACCCTGCGGATGCGAATGTCGGTGATGTCCATACGGAGCCTTCTCCTTAACCCGATCAGACGATAACTGCGCAATTCTATATCGAGACTGGAAGCCGCGCAAGCGGAAAGGCGACGTGCGCAGAATATAGTCGCGATACTACGCGCTCCGCGCGTTGCGCTGCTTCCGTTGATGGGTATACTCCGTAGACAGTACTACCTGAACCACTCATGGACACGAAAGAAGCACCAGTACTGGTTATCGTAGCCCTACACGGCTCCAGCCCTGGATAGTCTGGAAGCAGCGCGTCGTAAAAGTCGTTGCGAAATGGCCACTGCCCTGGATCGCGTCGGTGATACTCGTCCAGGATGAAGTCCAGATCCGCGGTGGGCGGGGCACTATGAGCCATATTTGCCCGTGCGGCGTCCAGAAGAGCGTAGGCTCTGGCGGTATTGATTGAAAAACCAGGTTCAACGAGGAGAACAGCGTAGTCGACCCGCCCCGATACTGGCCTAACGAACTCCCCTCGCCCTGTTACTGCCGCGCAGGCTGAGAGCAGAAAAAATGGCACGTCAGAGCCAACTTCCGCGGCGATAGAGCGAAGCGTTGCCGGTTCTACGCGTCCTGGCAACAACGCTGCCAGACCAGCCAAAACGGTAGCGGCGTCGCTAGAACCGCCACCGAGCCCCGCCCCGGCAGGAATTTTCTTTTCTATGCTTATGCGCACTCCTGGCAGCGCGTCGCCAGCCCTGTTCGCCGCGGCAGCAAAAAAGGCAGTGGCAGCGAGCCAGGCGGTATTTTTCTCCGCCGGACAATCAAGCGTGGCGTCTACGCTTACCGTATTCTCCGGCACCAGCTCCAGGCGTATGGAATCATACAGTGAGACAGCCTGAAACAGGCTGGCGATTTCATGAAAACCGTCAGGCCTGCGCCCGCCGATAGCCAGATGCAGGTTTATTTTAGCCGGAGCCCGTAGCTCCAGGGCGTGTTTCATCGCACAAGTATAGCTCCGCGAAGGCATGGAGGCAAAGTCACATAAAAACATACAATTCTTTTACGAT
>JAFGUM010000236.1 GCA_016938515.1 Spirochaetales bacterium
CCAGGAATACCGCCTCGTTCTTCAGGTAATAAAACTTAGTGCCGGAAACCTTCGTGCCCGCCTCGAAGTCGAGAAGGTCCAGCGCTTCCCCGAGCTGGACGTGGTCCTTGGGCTCGAAACCGAAGGCCGGCGGCTCGCCTACGCGCTTGACCTCGAGGTTGTCCTTGTCTTCCTTGCCGACGGGCGCGGCGGGGTGGGCCATGTTCGGTATGCGGCGAACCTCGACGTCCAGCTGCTTTTCAACCGATTCAGCGCGGGCTTCGAGCTCGGCGATGTCGTCCTTGAGGCGCTTGCCCTCGTCGATGAGCGCCTGGCGCGCATCCGCGTCGAGCTTGGCCTTCATAGCCTGGGCAACCTCGTTGCGACGGCGGCGCTTGTCTTCCAGCGCCTGGATGGCTTCGAGGCGCTCGTCAAACAGGCGAACGGCGAGGTCTGGGTCGGCTGTCATACAGCGATTGGCTACGTTGGCCTTAACCGCGTCCAGGTTGTCTTTGATATAGCGTATATCCAGCATGGTGCGCAGATCATAGAATAAATGTCACTAGCGAGGCAATCGGGCTCTCAACCGCTCCTTGTATCGGAGGCTCATTTTTGCTACCCTCAGTGCATGAAGCTCGTAATAAATCCGCGAGGAAACGGCGCGTGTCCGCTGTGCGTTCTCAATGGCTCTTGCCGTATACAGCGAAAACTATCTGAGAACGTAAATCCTGTCGATTCTCCAAACGAAGACGAGTTGGAGATAGTGGTGTATTCGTGTCCCTTCTTCAAGGAAAAGGTTGAACTGTGATCAATCGCCTCGAAGCGGTAGCGGATAGATTTGAAGAACTTGAGCAGCTCGTCTCAGACCCGACCCTGGCGCGGGATGCCAACCGCTACAAGGAAGTTATGCGCGAGCGCTCCCGGCTCGGCGAAATCATGGAAGAGTACGCGCTGTATCGGAAGCTCCAGGATGAGATGGCGGGAGCCAGGGCGATGATACGGGATGAGTCGGATCCGGGGCTCAAGGAAATGGCCCGCGATGAGCTGTCCGCTCTCGAGGAGTCGTTTGAGCGGTCTGAAGCCAGACTGGCTGAGCTGCTCATTCCCCGGGACCCGCTTGACGACAAAAATACCATCCTGGAGATCCGCGCAGGCACCGGAGGCGACGAAGCCGCGCTGTTTGCCGCCGACCTGTTTCGCATGTACTCGCGCTACGCCGATATCAACGGCTGGAAGCTTGAGGTGATGAGCACGAGCGAAACCGGCCTTGGCGGGTTCAAGGAGATTATTTTTTCAATTTTGGGAGAACAGGTCTTTGGCAAGCTTCGCTGGGAGAGCGGTGTACACCGCGTGCAGCGCGTGCCGAGTACCGAGGCTTCGGGACGCGTGCACACGAGCGCGGTTACCGTGGCGGTGCTTCCCGAGGTAGAAGAAACCGAAGTGGAGATACGGCCAGACGAGCTTCGTGTAGACGTGATGCGTGCTGGCGGCCCCGGTGGCCAGTGCGTCAACACCACCGATTCCGCGGTGCGGTTGACACACTTGCCCACCGGACTCGTGGTGCACTGCCAAGACGAAAAAAGCCAGATTAAGAACAAGGCCAAGGCTCTGCGCATCCTGAGGGCACGCATATACGAGCTGGAGGAAGACAAGAAGAACGCCGAGCGCGCGGCCAACAGGCGCAACCAGATTGGCTCTGGTGACCGTTCCGAGCGTATCCGTACGTACAACTTTCCGCAGAATCGTGTTACCGACCACCGTATAGACGTAACGCTGTACAAGCTGGATCTGTTCATGCAAGGCGACATGGACGAGATAGTACGCGGCTTGGCTATGCGCGCCCGCGAGGAAGCGCTTAAAGCGGAGCCCCGGTGACACCGCCAGAGGAAAGCGCGCCGTGACCGTGCGGGCGGCTCTCTCGGAAGGCACCGGTTCCTTGAAAGGGAGCGCGCCGGAAACGCCTTTTCTGGACGCCGCCCTCCTTTTGGGACTCGCGATGCACTGCACCCGCGAACGCGTACTGGCATCAATGCCGGACGAGGTGCCTTCAAGCGCGCTCGACGCGTACCGCGGCTACCTCGCGCGCAGGAACGCCGGTGAACCCATAGCCTACCTGCTCGGGTACCGCGAGTTTTACGGCAGGCGCTTTGCCGTGGACAGCCGGGTTCTCGTGCCGAGACCCGAGACAGAACTGCTCGTTGATATCGCGCTGTCAGCGCTATCACCACCAGTTCCACCACCTAGCGCCGGCACCCCTTCGCGGCAGCGGTACCACGATGCCTTTACCGGCTCGGGGTGCGTTGGCATCAGCATCGCGGCAGAGAGGCCGGAGCTGGAGGTGTCGTTGTCTGACGCATCGCCAGA
>JAFGUM010000237.1 GCA_016938515.1 Spirochaetales bacterium
AAGGGCGAGCCCCTTACCTGGACTGTCGACGCGAATCAGGATGGCGTTGTGGAGCTTGCCGTTGACTTTGGTTCTGGTGCGCCGGTAGCACTGCAAGCCAGCTATGGCACCACAAGCCTTGTTCTCGGGTATGACGCGTGGCCGTACGTGCGTACGGCTCGTTTTACAGACGCTGATGGAACCAGAGAGTACGCACTGGGGCCTTCTGTATTGCCGGTAGTGGCGTTGGAGATGAATTCCTTTTTCGCGGGGACAGGAAGTGGCCTGTACTCCATCCTGCGCACCGACGAGCCGCTGCCGCTCGAATCCACCGTTGTCTCGGTGGCGTACGCGGCAACGCGTTCTTCCGCGGAGCATACAGAGCGTGTCGAACTGTCTGATGGCCAGCCGACCCGCGCCTGGTGGCACGAGGTTGATGGCCGCACGGGCCTCGTTGAGTATGTGCGGGGTACGCCGCGTGATGAGGCTGTCGACCTGGACGGAGATGGTCGTTATGAAGCCAGACGACGCTGGCAAGCCGGAATCGACGGGGTTCCTCAAGCTGTTCGAATAGAAGTTGACGCCGATGGGAACGGCAGTTACGAATATCGCGAGACACTGCCCGAACCCTTTGTGCGATCGTGGGACTACGATGATGACGGTCGCGTTGACATGACGCTCCGTATCGAATCAAGCTCAGAGACGCGCTATCGCTTTCGTTTTGAACCCGATGAGTCCCGCTGGATAGAAGCTGTCTACGAGCGTGGCGTTCTTGTCTCGGTACTCGAGGATGGCGCACCCGTCGTCATAACCGCTGATTCTGGTGGCAACGTGCTGTGGATAGGCGCCAAGCCATTCGATTTTGGGGCGGCAACACCCGCCCCGGGCTACGGCACGCACGGTGGAATCCGCTATCGAGTGCTGCGTATAGGCGAATATACGTACGCGCAGGTGCTCGGAAACTGACATACCCAGACGCGCGGTAGACAAAACAGCAAGCCGTGGAAATTCTAGGGCTGTTTTGACTTGCGCGCGCACAGGCGAACCAATACACTCATAGTCGTGTCTCTCATCGCCAATCCCGGTACAAGCCGCAGGGTGATGCACGCGGAGGTAATTGATGCAACCTGGATCTATAAAAAAAACCATAAGCCTCGCTGGAAGCTACACGATAGACAGGGCTGGCGAACTTGCCAGGGAGCTGAGTGAAGCGCTGGCGCATTCCCCTGACCTTGAGCTGGACATAAGCGGTGTAGTGGAATTTGGGCTTTCGGCACTGCAGATTCTTTACGCCGCGGCTTCTTCAGCCGCTTCACACGGTGGTAGTCTCAAACTGGTTGGCACGGCCCAGGCTAGCCTGTGCGACAACCTGGTAGCTTCCGGATTCGCGCCAACGGGGCCTCTCTCGGCTGGTGAATTTGCCGCGCGCCTTCCCGGATTTGGCAAGGTGGCACAATGAACGAGAAATTCAAGGAGACATTCAGGGAAGAAGCAGAAGAACTGCTCGGCCACCTCGAAGATATCCTGCTGGAACTGGAAGAACGACCTGGCGATCTGGAGCTCGTCAACGCAGCGTTCCGCGCCATACACACAATCAAGGGCTCTGCGGGAATGTTCGGGTTTGAAAAAGCCGGGCGGTTTACGCACGATCTCGAAAGCGTTCTGGATGCGTGCAGGAGCGGGCGCAAGGACGTTGACAAGCACCTTATCGACCTGTCGCTCAGGGCTCGTGACAAGATAAAGGCTCTCATCGCGGAGGATGACTCGTCCGCGCAGTTTGACGCGGAAGCGCTGGCGCTTATGGAAGAATTCAGAGATTCAGCCGCGGAAGCCAAGCCGGTAGAACAGCGTATAGAAGAACCCCCCGCGCCTAAGAGCGCAACCGTCAAAGAGGCACCGCGGGCCAAAACAAAGGAAGCGCTGCGCAGCTATCGCATCCACTTCGAACCCGCGCGGGATGTTTTTCACAACGGTACGAGAGTGCTCAAGCTGTTTGACGAACTGGCGGCGCTTGGTCAACTGTCAAGCATCCCGGATGTATCACGCGTGCCTCCTCTGGAATCGCTTGATCCGGAATCGTGCTACGTATCCTGGAACTCCATCCTCACCACGTCAGCTGATATAGACGCCGTCAAGGACGTTTTTATTTTTGTGGAATCTGACTCAAAGCTCCGCATCGACCAACTCGACACCATTGATGGCGATGATTCCGGGCCGCGCAAGCTCGGTGAGATACTCGTGGATCGCGGTGTTGTCAAGCCAGAGGATCTCGGTGAGGCTCTACGATCCCAGCGCAGGCTCGGCGAAGTGCTCGTTGAGCGCAAAGTCGTTACTGACAGCGAGCTGCAATCAGCCCTCGTAGAGCAGGCGCACCTCAAACAAGCGCAGGAGCGGCAGTCGGAGGGGCCGAGTAGCTCGATACGCGTATCCAGCGACAAGCTCGACCAGCTTGTAGACCTGGTGGGTGAGCTCGTAACGATGCAGGCACGGTTGCTGCGTACCTCTACCGACATTGCCGACACGGGTTTGTCATCCATAGCGGAGCAGCTGGACAGACTCGTAGCGCAATTACGGGACAATGCGATGAGCATGCGGATGCTGCCCATTGGTTCCACCTTCAACAAGTTCAGGCGAGTCGTCAGGGATTTGTCGTCAGAACTCGGCAAGGACGTAGATCTGGTAACCGTAGGCGCCGAGACGGAACTCGACAAAACGGTAATAGAGCGGCTCAACGACCCGCTTGTCCATATCATCAGAAATTCACTAGACCATGGCCTTGAAAGCCCCGCTGACAGGACAGCGGCGGGCAAGCCGTCTACGGGGACGGTTCGCCTGGCAGCAGAGCACTCAGGCGCCAACGTCGTCATTTCTGTATCTGACGATGGCCGGGGGATGAATCTCACCGCGATCAAGGCCAAAGCCGTGGAACGGGGAATTCTGAGCCCGCAGGATCAGCTCAGCGAGGCAGACGCGCTGATGCTCATATTCAGGCCGGGGTTCAGTACCGCGCAGAATGTTACGAGCGTTTCGGGCCGGGGCGTAGGCATGGACGTCGTCAAGCGTGAGATAGACTCACTAGGCGGCTCGGTCTCGGTTGAGTCCAAGGCTGGCGCTGGTTCATCTATCGTTCTTAAAATACCGCTGACGCTCGCCATTATAGAAGGCTTGCTCATTCGCGTTGCCGACGAATACTTCGTGCTCCCACTTTCGGTAGTCGAAGCGTGCATGGAAGCTACCTCGAGCGATACGTCCAACGGCACGCACCTCGTACGGTACCGCGATGACATGATACCCTTCATAGACCTCAAGGAGTACTTCGCGGTACCGGGTGCCGCTCCAGACGGCAGGCAGATAGTGGTAGTAAACGTGCATGATAACCGCATCGGCCTGGTCGTTGACGCGGTAATAGGTGACAATCAGACCGTAATTAAACCGCTCGGTCGCATGTTCAGGGACGCTGTCGGGTTGTCTGGCGCAACCATACTGGGTGACGGAAGGGTCGCCCTGATAGTGGATTGCATGAAGATAGCCGATTCCATTCCCGAGCGCGAGCAGAAGGCCAGGGCGAGTTGAGCGAACCGGGAAAAAACCTCAACATTGAGCGTATATCAGACGCCAAGTTCAAGAAACTTTCCGCGTTCATAGAGCGCGAGCTGGGCATACGCATGCCTGACACTAAAAGGGTGATGCTGGAGAGCCGGCTGCAGAAACGGTTGCGAGTTCTGCAGCTCCAGACGTTCGACGAGTACATCGAACGCGTTTTTTCTGGAGACGACGCTGAGCTCATCCACATGATAGACGTCGTAACAACCAACAAGACCGATTTTTTCAGGGAACCTGACCATTTTGACATACTGTCAACGAGGTTGTTGCCGCAGGCGTTATCGAGGAATCACGGGCGCTCGATGTATTCGTTCTGGTCGGCGGGATGCGCAACGGGTGAGGAACCGTACACGCTGACGATGGTTTTGGAGGAATTCCGGTTGACGCATCCCGGCTTCGATTACCGAATCGTGGCATCGGATATATCGACGAGAGCGCTGAGCGCCGCGTTCAACGCCGTGTACCATGTTGACAGGATAGCTCCCGTGCCACCTTCGTATCGCAAGAAATACCTGCTGCGAGGCAAGGATCCCAAGCATCCAGAAGTTCGCATCAAGAAAGAGCTCCGCCAGAAGGTGGAATTTATCCGACTAAATTTCATGGATGACAGTTTTCCATTTGATGGCATGTTTGACGTTATATTTTGCAGGAACGTTATCATTTATTTTGACCGCCCGACGCAGGAGCGCATACTGGGTCATATGTGCAGGTATCTGCGTACTGGGGGCAACCTCATTCTTGGGCATTCAGAGACGCTGACAGGGATGGCCTTGCCGCTGCGCGGACTTGCGCCTACCGTATACGAGCGCGTATAGTTTATTCGAGGGGAGCCCGATGGAACGCATCAGAGTAATGGTTGTCGACGATTCCGCGGTAGTTCGCCAGACGCTCAAGGAGCTTTTGGATTCCGACCCGGGTATCGAGGTTATGGCCGTAGCCGCCGACCCGATTTTCGCTCTCAAAAAGATGGAAACCGATAGGCCGGACGTCATCGTTTCCGACGTGGAAATGCCCCGCATGGATGGCATCTCTTTTTTACGCAAGATAATGGAAACGAGCCCCATACCGGTGGTCATATGCTCCAGCAAGACCGAAGAAGGCTCGGACAACGCCATAAAGGCGATGGAGTACGGCGCGGTAGAGATAATACAGAAGCCAAAGCTTGGTACCAAGCAGTTTCTGGAGGAGTCGCGGGTTGAGATCTGCGACGTAGTCAAAGCCGCGTACGCATCCAGAAACCGGCGCCGCGCACCGCTCGCGCCTATACGTGAAGTCGCGCCCAAGCTTACCGCCGACGTGATGCTCCCAGCCCCTGGCGCGTCATCCATCATCGAAACCACAGAGAAGGTCGTAGTCGTAGGCGCGTCCACAGGCGGGACAGAAGCCCTGCGCGAGTTCCTGGAGGTGCTACCGGAAGACACGCCTGGTATCGTCATTGTTCAGCATATGCCGGAGCACTTTACGGCCGCTTTCGCCCGCAGGCTTGACGGATTGTGCAGAGTGGGTGTCAAGGAAGCCGCTGATAACGATACGGTTATCCGCGGGCGGGTACTCATAGCCCCCGGCAACAAGCATACGCTACTCAAACGATCCGGCGCGCGCTACTATGTAGAGGTTAAGGAAGGGCCCCTCGTGTGCCGGCACAGGCCGAGCGTCGATGTGCTGTTTAGGTCAGCGGCGCGTTACGCCGGGGGTAACGCGGTGGGAGTTATCATGACGGGAATGGGCGACGACGGCTCTCGCGGAATGAAGGAAATGCACGACGCGAAGGCGTGGACCATCGCCCAGGATGAGGAATCATGCGTCGTGTTTGGCATGCCCAACGAGGCGATAAAGGCTGGCGGCGTAGACGTCGTACTGCCTCTGGATCGTATAGCTCAGGAAGTCTTGCGGTCGGCTCGCTAAAACGGCGCCGCGCTTGGTGATGGCTACGTGTGGGGCTAGCCCCTGCGGGGCTAGCCCCTGCGGGGCTGTTGCAACGATAAAAACAAATCGGTTTCCAGCGCTGGCAGGCTTGGATACCTTAGGAGGGGACTATGGCCAAGAGTATTCTGATCATCGATGATTCTGCAGCCATCAGGCAGAGCATCTCGTATATTCTGCAGCAGGAAGGTTACGCTACCGTCGAGGCTGGCGACGGGCTCGAGGGCTTGCAGAAGCTGGACGACGCTGCCAATTTTGACTGCATCATCACCGATGTGAACATGCCGAACATGGATGGAATAACCTTTATCCGTAAGGCCCGCGAGATACCCAAGTTCAAGTTCGTTCCCATATTGGTGCTCACCACCGAGTCGCAGGGAACGAAAATGAACGAAGGCAAGGAAGCCGGAGCGACCGGATGGATAGTGAAACCATTTAGTGCGGACAAACTCCTGGCCGTGGTCAAAAAGGTAGCGGAGTAGCGGATGGCTACCCGTCGTGCCGAGCCCGGCCGTTACCTGAGCTTTACCCTGGGTGACGAAGCTTTCGCGGTGCCGGTTGAGAGCGTAGAAGTCGTCCTGGAAACGCCTCTTGTCACCCGGGTACCAAACGCGGAGTCTCACCTTCGAGGCGTCATAAACTTCAGGGGAAGCGTCATACCAATAGTCGATCCCAGACTCAGGTTTGGTGGAGATCCCATAGGGCTCGAAGAGGGCTCTTCTGTCATTGTGCTGCAGATGCACTACGAAGGCGATGACGTTGTCGTTGGCATGCTTGCCGACGGAGTTCGGGAAGTAGTCGATGTAGGAGCCTCAGAGATAGAGAACGCTCCCAAAATGGGCGCCCGCGAATCGCTTGAATACGTCGCCGGTGTAGCCAGGATTGGCGGGGAGTTTGTCGTCATTCTGGATGTCGAAACGACGTTCGCGAGGCTCGCTCCTGCAGAATGCGCGGGGGTGGTGTGAGCGGGGCGAACGAAGACTCATCCCCGTCGGCGGGAGTTACGGTACTCATCGTCGAAGACGAAAACATCGTCGCGCTCGATATGAAATATCGGCTCGAAGCGCTCGGCTACTCGGTGTGCGCCATCGTTGCCACCGGAGAGGCCGCCATACACGAAACGCTGTCGCGCAAGCCAGATCTCGTGCTCATGGACATCCAGCTCAAGGGGACGATGGACGGCGTCGAAGCAGCGGGTACACTGCGCGCAAGCTCCGAAATACCCATAGTCTTTGTTACCGCGTATACAGATGACGCGACGCTTGAGCGCGTAAAGGGTGCAGGAGCCTACGGATACATAGTCAAGCCGTATCACGAGTGTGAACTCAAGATTTCCATAGAGCTGGCCCTGTCAAAGTATCGCTACGAGCGCGAGCTTCGCAGCGCCAAGGAACTGGCGGAAGCCAGTGACAGAGCCAAAACACGGTTCTTGTCCAATATCAGCCATGAACTCAAAACACCGCTTAACTCAATAATCGGATTTCTTGATCTCGCTGGAGCCGTCGTCATGGAGGACGAGCTTGCCGAGTACGTTTCGCTCGCGGCACGGGGTGCGAGGCGCCTGGAAAACCTCATCACCTCAATACTGGACTATACCAAGCTTGAGACTGGCTCCCTCTCACCAGTCCTAGGTGACGTAGAACTGGACCTGTTGCTGCGTAGATGCTGGGAGCCGTTCGCGTACGATGCAAGCGCCAAGGGCCTGGCCGCGAGGCTCTACCTCGACCCAGATCTGCCGCGTACCATCATGACCGATTCTGGTAAGCTATGCACGCTGATACGCAACCTGCTAGACAATGCCGTCAAGTTCACGGATAGCGGTGATGTGCTGCTGTCAGCAGTACTGGAGTCATCGGCAAAGCACGATGGCAGAACCGAATACAGCATCGCCATACGCGTCACCGACACCGGCCCCGGTATCCCGGGTGCTCAGCGCGACACCATGTACAAGCTGTTTACCCAGGGCGACGACTCTCCGACGCGAGCCTACGGCGGTGCCGGCCTGGGATTGTCTCTGGCCAAGGGCCTGGCAGATATGCTGGGAGTACGGCTGGAGTGCGCCTGCAACACTGATACCGGTACTTCGTTTACGCTGAGAATATCTCTGCCCGCTTCATACACGCCGGCGTTTCCACCGGTTCCGGATACCGCAGAGCTACGGCCAGTGGCGCTGTTCGGCCTGGGCGACTCCACGGTAGAGCTGCTGAAGTGGGCTCCGCGCCTGGGGATACGCCTTGTACCAATCGAGGGAGCAGTCATCGAAGCGCAGACCTTTGATGCGGTTATCGCGTATGAGGAAGCGTGGAAGAGCGCTACTCCCGCAGCCCGCTTGCTTCTAATCGGCGATGACGTACGAAAGCTGGTGCTGCTCGGAAGCGCCTGTTCGCGGGATTTCACCGTATCGGAGCACGGAGCTTCGTGCCTGCCGTATCCGCCAAGCCTTGCTACGGTGGCCTACGCCGTAGAGAAGGCTCTTGATCCCGGCACCGTGCACGCTGAGCCGATGAGCGCAGCCGCGCCTGTTGTGCGGCGCATTGCGTCTTCCGGGGAAAATCGCCCGGGGGATGCGGGTGGCTCATGGCATGATTTTGAGCGTCTATTCGAATCAGCAGCGATGGAAGCGGGGCAGGCTGGTCTGGACGAGCGGTTTGCATCCATGGTACAGGAGCTGAGTTCCATGCTGAGGCGTGGCGATGGAGACGCTGCAGAGCGCGCCGCCAAGAAATGCCATGACGATTTTGCCGACAACGGATCCCCGGAGTGCGCGAAGTTCGCGCTCGCCGTATCGATAGACTCAAGAAAATGCAGGGGACCAGATATGGGCAAGGCGCTAGCGTCCATGATCGAACGGAGGAAATGATGCGACGGATCCTGATAGCCGAGGATGATTTTGGCAGCCGGCGTATGATGCAGAAATTATTGGATGAGTACGGTGACGTGGACGTGGTAGTCGACGGGGAAGAAGCCGTGCACGCCTTTACGATGGCGATTGAGGAATCAAGAAAATACGAACTCGTGCTGCTCGATATTATGATGCCACGGATGGACGGCCAGGAAGCGCTGAAGCTGATACGCCAGGAAGAGAAGAAGCGTTCCGTGCCGCCTGCGGAAGAGGTGCCGGTAATCATGACGACGGTACTGGAAGACCCGCGCAACGTAGTGGAAGCCTACTTCAAAGGTGGAGCTACCGCGTATATCGTCAAGCCGGTTGACAGGCTGAAGCTACGATCTGCGCTGGGAAAGATAGGATTCAAGCCCTTGAACTAGAGGGTATGCAATTTCCTGGCGCCGGGAGCGTGTCGCCGTGGACAGAATCGTAATTTGCGAAGATGAAAGCATCGTAGCCCTCGATATCAAGTCTTTCCTGACGAGGAACGGGTTTATAGTACCCGCTGTCCACGCCTCGGCGGAAGACCTTTTGGCGTCGGTGGAATCAAACAAGCCCGATCTCGTACTCATGGATATCAGGCTGCAAGGCGAGATGGATGGCATAGATGCCGCGTCAATATTGCTGAGCCGCTGGGCCATTCCGGTAATATTGCTCACCGCCAACGCGGATTCTGCCACGATGGAGCGTGCCAAGCTAACACAGCCTTACGCGTATATCCGGAAGCCGTATGACGAACTGGAACTCAAGACGGCCATTGGTATCGGATTGTACCGGGCTTCAATGGAAAAGCGGCTCCGCTCGAGTGAGGAGCGGTACAGAGGCTTGTTTCAGGATGGGGTTGCTCCGGCTCTGCTCCTGGACGGGTCCGGGGTACTACTGGAAGCCAACAGAGCTCTAAAACGCCTGGCTCCCGGGATGGTTGCCATACACGAGTTTCTGGCAGATTCTGCAGATCTTGACGCGCTGTTGGATGCCATGGGAAAGGGTGTGCCCTACGGACCAGTAGAGGTGCGCGCGCGTATTGCCAACGGGGATGAGGCATGGGTGCTGTTCAGCGCCGCGCCCATAGAATTGCCAGAAGGATCGGCTGCCTATCAGTGCCAGGCGGTAGACATCACCGAGAGGAAGCAGCTCCTGGATCAGCTCGTGCATGCGCAGAAGCTGTCTGCTCTGGGGCGATTCGCCGGTGGTGTGGCTCACGATTTCAACAACGTGCTCACCGCGGTACTCGGGTACGCCAGACTATTGCGCACGGATCTGGAAGCCGACAATCGGCCGCTTGTAGAAGTTGACGGCATCGAGCAAGCCGCAAAGCGCGCGGCAGCGCTGTCTCGTCAGCTTCTGATGTTTTCGAGGCGGGAAGAATCCGCTCCGCGATCGCTCAGGCTTTCGTCATTGATAAAAGATCTGGAAAAAATGCTCAGGCGCGTAATCGGTGACGGTGCTACGCTGCTTATTCGTACGGCCGACGGAGGTGATACGGTACTGGCTGACACGCCGCGGCTCGAGCAAGCGGTGGTCAACCTGGTGGCAAACGCACGCGACGCGATGCCCGATGGCGGCCGTATCGTCGTGTCCACCGGGTCGGTACTTCATGCAAACGCCGTGGAAGGCGTTCTGGGCACCATCCCTCCGGGAGACTGGGCGTACATCGAGGTCGAAGACGAAGGCGTAGGCATCCCTCCTGAGCACTACCGCAAGGTCTTCGATCCGTTCTTTACGACAAAATCGGCTGATAGAGGTACCGGACTGGGCTTATCCACGGTTATGACCATAGTCCAGCAGGCCGCGGGGCATATCCAGCTTGATTCGCGACTGGGTACGGGTACGACTGTCCGCATGCTTCTGCCCCGCCAACCAGCCCTTCAGGTAGACGATGCTCTTTCAAAGCCAGAAAACAGCCATGAGCATAACGCGTCCCGGCCAAACGCCCCAGGCCGGGCGGGTACCATTCTTCTCGTTGAGAACGACGATTCTGTCAGGGCAATCCTTGAAGCCATGCTTGACAGAGCCGGGTACCGCGTTCTCTCCGCCAGCCATCCTGGCGAAGCTTTGCTGCTGGCAGAGCGTGGCTCCCCGCCTCCGGATGCTCTCGTCGCCGACAGGATCATGCCGTTGATGAACGGTTCCGAGCTGGCTACCAGGCTCAGAGCATCGATCGCGGATTTGCCGGCTCTGTTGCTGTGCGGTGCCGAGGGTCCTGTTTCAGGCGAGGCCAGCGCAGAGAACGAGGCGGGAGATGATCTGGCTCATCAGATAATCATAACAAAGCCATTTGGCGAAGACGAGCTGCTCGCGGCACTTGATACGCTTATGGACACAAGAAAAAGCTAAGCGAGGATCGACGCGTACAGGCGCGCTTCCATGGCCGCCGCGGCACCGCTGGCGTACGACCGTGATTCCCTGTCCAGATCCATCGCAAACACATCACGGAGACGAGCCGGTTTCTCGGATAGCGTTGCTATGCCATCTCCGAGGTATATCGCTTCCCTGACATCATGCGTGACGACTACGGCGGTTCTGCCGTCCCTGGATCGCATGTCAAGGAACAAGTCCATCACCGCGATCCGTGTTTTAAGATCAAGGGACGAAAAAGGTTCGTCTAGCAGGATTACTTCGGATGGGTACGCGAACGCGCGGGCAAGGGCAACGCGCCGCCGCATACCTCCCGACATGGTGCCAGGAAGCAGCGACGCATCTGCCGCCAGGCCCACGTCGTCGAGAGCTGCCGTAGCTGCCTCCCTGGCTGCCTGCTTTCCCAGCCGGGCTCTCAGCACGAAGGCTACGTTGTCAACCGCGCTGAGCCACGGCAGGAGCCTGTCTTCCTGAAATACGTAACTGGTCGAGCCTCGCGCGAACCCCGATACGGTACCCTCGTATGAGGCGTCGAGCCCCGCCAGAATATTGAGCAGCGTAGTTTTACCGCACCCGGAAGGCCCCAGCACTACAGTAACTGAACCTGCTGGAAACTCCAGATTCAGGTTATCAAGCACCAGGTTAGTACCGTAGCGCTTGCGGAGTCCCGTTATCTGGTAGGCCATGACAACCTCCGCGCCAGAGCGTCGAATAGAGCGTCGCTGATGGCGCACAGCGCTACCCCGGCAGCCGCCCACGCGAACACCTCTGCGGTCTCAAGCATTACGCGGGCATTTTGCATGCCGGTACCCAGAGCTCGTACGGGTTGGCTGAGCACTTCCCCCGCGACGACGACCTTCCAGGACAGGCCCATGGCGTTTCGGGCCGCAGAAACGACGTGCGGCATAGCCGACGGCAGCCTTACGCCCATCACGGTTTGCCAACGGCCAACGCCAAACGAGCTGGCCATCATGATGAGCCTGGCATCAGCTGAGCGAACGCCAGCAGCCACATCGGCGACGACGACGGGAAACGCCATTACCACGGCTGAAAATACCGGTACGACATCTGATGGAAACCACACGAGCGCCAGCAGTATCACCGCGAGAACGGGCGTAGCGCGAACGAGCGTCAGTACTGGCGCCATGAACGAGCTCAAACGCGTTGAAACCCCCGTTGCGAGCCCGAAACCCAGGCCAAGCAGCATTGAAATGGCAAAAGCTGCCAGGCCCCTGAGCGCCGTCGCCCCCAGCGCCGAGAAAAACCGCTCCTGCGTACAGAGCTCGGCGATGGTGGAAAAGACGCGCTCGGGTGGTGGAAGGATAATGTCAAGATCGACGAACGAGGCTGCAAGCTTCCAGACCGCGACTATGACGGCAATCGCCAGTAGACCGTCAGCCCGGCGCTTTGCAGGACCGCTGGCGTCATTAGTACCTGAGGTCCGCATACCAGCCATCGTCGGGAAGCTTCGCGCCTATCGACGCTGGTGACGCGGCGAGAAACACCGAGAGGAGCGCTTCCAGCGCTTGCCTGGCTTCTGCCGAGGGAGTGAAGGTAAAGGCGCACGAGGGGATTGCCGCCGTGGCCACTGCCGCTGTCAGACCCATGTCGTGGCGTTCTACGAGCGCTCCCGCGGTCTCGGGATCGGCGATGACCCTGGCTATGGACTTCTCGTACGCGCGAATGAGCACGCGCACCGCGTCGGTGTGTTCCTCTATGAGCGTGGCGCGCGCTACGAACACGCTCATGGGGTAGTCATCGTAGCCTGTTGCCTGTTTCCACAGCTCTGTCAACGAGAACGGGACGCGCGCGGCAGCGTTTCCCTTCAAGGCCATCGTGGCGAAGGGTTCTGGCAGCACGGCGATCTGTATGGTGCCGGCTATGAGGCTGGCGGCCATCTCTGGGTAAGGCATGCTGAATACCATGCGAAGGTCAGCGTCGGGGTCGACACCGGCTACTGGCAATACCGTTCGCAGGAGGAACTCAGGCGTTGCTCCCTGCCCGGCTACGTACACATTGCGGCCATGCAAGTCACCCGCGGTGCGTATAGTCGGATCGGTCGTTACCACCTTCACCATGCCGTTGCCAACGACGGCGAGTAATTTGTAGTCCAGCCCGGCGTTATACAGCTTAGCCGCCACGTTTACGGGAAGCACAGCCGCGTCGAGTTCTCCTGTCAGCAAGGCTGCCACCATGACATCGGCTGATGGAATCGCCGCTACCGAAAAATTCGCGGGTCCCACCTCGTTATCATCAGCATCGAACAGGTGGATCATGCCTATGCCGGTAGGCCCCTTGAGCGCGCCTACGCGTATGGTTACAGGTTCGGCGGTTGAAGTTGCAGCAGGGGCTTCTTTGGAGCCCGCGGAGAAGGCGGGAGAGCACAGCGACAATGAGGCAAAGATGGCGACCAAGATACGTTTCACCAGAATATCCTTTCGTTGATCTAATACGAAAATTATCAGGAATATGCGTTGCGGGTGGATGATACCGTCTTGCCTTATTGTTCTACAAGGCGCGGCAACGCTTTATTCCGACGGTGGAATCGTATATAGTATACGTATGCGTTGCGATATGTGCGGTGCCAGCGACAGCGTTTTTTTTATTCATCCCGACGGTATAGGCGGGGAAGTGCACCTGTGCAGGGCGTGCGCTATAGCCAAGGGCTATGCCACCGCTTCGGTTGACGACTCGCTCGGAGCCAGGCTCGACTCCCTGCTCACGGGCGTAACCGAAGGCACGCACGCCGCGACGTGTCCGTCGTGCGGATGGACGTCAAGCCAGCTCGCTTCAACCGGGCTACTCGGGTGCGCGGCGTGCGCCACAACGTTTCGAAGCGAAATCCTGTCTATACTAAAGCGCTCGGGCAGGGTAGGCCAGTACGAAGGCAAGGTTCCCCTGAGACGGGGACCGAGCATCTCAGCTGAGCCCAGCCGAGCCGCGCTATCCAGGGAGCTGGAAGACGCTATCCGTGCTGAGGACTTTGAAGCCGCCGCCGCGATCCGGGACAAACTTCGCGAAACGAGCCAGGCGAGGAAGTCGTGACGCTGATAGGTCCCGCCGGATTGCCGACGCCCGTCGGCGAGTATCTGGAATACGACGTCGTAGTCCGTTCGTGTGTTTCTGTAGACCGCAACCTGCGTGGTCTTCCTTTTTCGCACGCCCTTGATGAGGAGGGGGTGCGTGCCACGGGTACCAAGCTCGGTGGTACCGCCAGGGCAGCTGGTTTTGACGTTGCCAGGGCATCAGACCTGGATGGGTGGTACCGCGCCTCCCTGGCCGAGCGGGGATTGTATTCCAGGCCGTACCTGCTCAACGACGACTCGCTAGTCGCGCTGGCTCCCGATCGCAGGATATGGGCCGCGTTCAACGATACAAGTCACTTGTCGCTGCGATCGTCGTCGCCCGGGCTCGACCTGGAGGGCCCCTGGAACAGCGTCTCAGACGCCGATGACGCGTTTCAGGCGGCTGTGGGCGATGACGCGTGGGCGTTTGACGCGGATCTTGGCTACACGATGGCTGAAGCGGCTTTTTGCGGCAGCGGTCTCTCAGGATCCGTTACGATCCATGCTCCGGCCCTCGTCATATCGGGGTTGGCTGAAACCGCGTTCAAGAGGGCAATGGAGGCGGGCTTTGTGCTGTCAGGCGCGTATTCTGGCCTGAGCTCGTCTGAAGGCGCCCTGTTTGGTATTGCGTTACCCAAGGTGTACCGGGACCCGGAGCGCGCCGCGCTCGGCCGACTGAGCGCCGTAGTCAAGGTCCTGGTGGAGTACGAGCGTCGCGCACGGTCACGACTGCTCGAGCAGAGTCCGTGGGAAGCCCTGGACGTCGTAGGCAGGGCGTATGGTCGAGCACGGGGAGCCTGGCTCGTGTCCAGGGACGAAGGAGCCGATATAATCTCAGGATTGCGGCTTGGGCTCGCTACCGGTATTCTTGAGGGTGGTAGCCTGGAAGCCGTAACAGACCTCTGGGTAGCGTCTGGATTGAGTACGAGGCATGGCGCTGTCGCGGGGCTGGGTGGCAGGGTATACGATGAAGCCGAGCGTCAGAGTGAGCCAGAATCGGCAAAGAGAGCGCGGGAGCTACGGCTCGCCGTTGCCGGTATGAGCATGACCAAGAGGTACGGAGATGTTTAAAGGATTGACCAAACGCGCGCAACGCGTTTTAACGGTGCTGGCCCAGGAAGAAGCTAGACGCTTTCACGCGGGAGAACTAGCTCCCGAGCACGTTTTACTGTCGCTTCTGAACGAGGGCGAGGGTACCGGATATCGGCTACTGGTTTCTCTAAAAATGGATATGTCGGAGTTGATACACGACCTTGAACGCGCGGCGAGCGGCCGCAAGGGTGGGTTTCTGCTCGGTGACGCGCCCTTGTCGAGGCGGTTGAAGTCGATGCTCGAAACGGCGGCGGAGGAAGCCAGGCTGCTCGAAGGAGAATACATTGGTACCGAACACCTGGTAATAGCCGCGGCGAGGGAAAACGGTTCGGTGCTCGAGCAGTTTCTGTCCAGATACGGGGTGTTCTATGAGCAGCTTCGTGTTTCTCTCAAGCTGCTTTCAGGGAACCAGGACAGCGCGAAAGAAAAGGATATCCCGCTCGTCGGCACCATGGGGCACATGGCTCAAGCTTCGGGCGCCCCTGTATCAGCTACGCGCAAGCCGGTGGTCGGTTCTACACCACTCCTTGACGAGCACTCGAGAGACCTGACGGCGCTGGCCCGGGACGACAAGATCGATCCGGTTGTTGGCCGCGCTCGTGAAACACGTCGTCTGGTACGTATCCTGTCGCGCCGCAGCAAGAACAACCCGGTGCTCATCGGTGACCCGGGTGTTGGCAAGACTGCCATAGTCGAGGGGTTGGCGCTCAGGATGGCCAAGGGGGACGTACCCGACGGATTGCTCGGCAAGAGGCTGCTCGTACTGGACATGGCGTCCATAGTCGCCGGTACCAAGTACCGCGGAGAGTTTGAGGAGCGCCTTAAACGTATAATGAAGGAGATTCTCACTTCGGGCAATGTTATCCTCTTCATAGACGAGTTGCATACGATCATCGGTGCTGGCAGCGCGGAGGGAACCATCGACGCGTCCAACATGCTCAAGCCAGCGCTTTCCAGGGGAGAGTTGCAGTGTATAGGCGCTACGACGCTGGATGAGTACCGCAAGTACTTTGAGAAGGATGCCGCTTTGGAGCGGCGTTTCCAGACGGTGCTCGTCGAAGAGCCCACCATAGAAGAGTCTATCGATATTCTCAATGGCATCAAGGAGCGGTACGAACGGTACCATGGAGTGCGGTATGCGCAGGATGCCATCGAGGCATCGGTGCGCTTCGCGGATCGCTACGTGAGCGACCGATTCCTTCCAGACAAGGCTATAGACGTACTTGATGAATCCGGAGCCAAGAAGAAGGTTGACAACCCGATAAGCGGCGTGGAACTCGGAAGCATAGAAGTAGAAATTCGTCGGCTCACCGAGGAGAAGCTGGCTCTCGTTTCTACCCAGAACTACGAGCGGGCGGCGGAAGTTCGCGATAGGGTGCGGGCGCTCAAGGCTGAGCTCGAAGAGTTGAAGGCCAGGAGCGCCTCACGCTCGGGGGGCGGCAATATCGTCAGCGTTGATGACGTTCGCGCTGTCGTTTCAGAGATGACGGGTATCCCGGTCGAGCGTATAGCCGAGGGTGAGTCTGGGCGTCTGTCCAGCCTCGAGGAGGACCTGCACAGGCGTGTAATAGGCCAGGACTTTGCCGTAAGCGCACTGGCGTCGTCTGTGCGACGCGCACGGGCTGGCATTTCTGACCCACGAAGACCGCTTGGGTCGTTTATATTTCTGGGCCCCACGGGTGTAGGCAAAACCCTGCTGGCAAAGTCACTGGCGGAGAGTTTGTTTGGCAGCGAAGACGCGCTTATACGCATTGATATGTCCGATTTTATGGAGCGTCACAACGCGTCGAGGCTCGTGGGTTCACCGCCGGGATACGTAGGCTACGACGAGGGTGGTATGCTCACCGAGCGCGTCAGGCGCAAGCCCTACAGCGTCGTGTTGTTTGACGAGATAGAAAAAGCCCATCCAGACGTTTTTAACCTGCTACTGCAGCTTCTGGAAGAGGGTGAGCTGCGCGACAATCTCGGCCACGCGGTTTCGTTCCGCAATTGCGTCGTCATCATGACGAGCAACGCGGGGACGAGGGATCTGACGAGGGGTACCCGCCTCGGTTTTGGCGCAGAAGCCGGCAGGTTCGACTACAAGGCGGTAAAATCGGCCGCGCTCGCCGAGCTCAAGCGCCTGTTCAACCCGGAATTCATAAACCGGGTAGACGAGATCGTCGTCTTCCATCCACTCGAAAAGGAACAGGTGCGCATGGTGCTGGAACTCGAGCTATCGCTGTTGAGGCGTCGACTTACCGAGCGGGGCGTTGCTATAGAGCTGGATACGAAAGCGGTGGAAAAGCTGGTGGAGGATGGATACGACGAAGCGTACGGTGCTCGTCCCATGCGCCGCCTCATAACCAAAACCATAGAAGACCCCCTGGCGGCCATTATGGTGGAGGGGGCGTGTCCCCCGGGATCTACCGTGCGCGTGCGGGAAAAGGGCGGTGAGCTCGTCATAAAGGTGATAAAGCCGCCAAAA
>JAFGUM010000238.1 GCA_016938515.1 Spirochaetales bacterium
CAGTCCGTCGCGCCTCCGGGTGGCACCGGCTCGGGAGGCACGGGCGGCGGGGGGCCGGATATCATAGTCGTACAGGAAGCGGAGAACAAACGAACGCTGAGAGACCTGTCAGAAGCGGCTGGCGGCTACCAGTGGGTCATCGCGTCGCCCGACGAGGAATCAGCCCTTCGCTGCGGCGTGCTGTCACGTTATCCACCCGTATCGACCAAGGCGCATCGCGTGCGGCCTTCCGATGGAGCGCCGTCATCGGTACCCAGGCATGTGCTTGAAGTAGAACTGGACGTCGATGGGAGACGTCTTCTTATCATCGCCGTTCACCTCAAGAGCAAACTCGGCGGCGCAGAGGAGACAGAACCAGAACGCGCCGCGACCGCAGCCTTCGTCAGCGCCATCATCGCCGACAAGGTGGTCGACGACCCGAACCTTGCGGTAATCGTCGCCGGTGACTTTAACGAGAATCCCGACGAGTACGAGCGCGTCGACCATGCGTACACCACGGCGATGATGCCCGCGGAAGAGGGAGCCGGTCCGTGGCTCTGCGTTACAGGAAGCCGCGACGCGCCCGCCGGGCCTGTTCTATTCTGCCCCTGGGAGGAATCTACGGGCTACAGCTACCTATACCAGGGTACTCCAGAACGTATCGACAACATACTGGTGTCTCAAGCGCTCGTACACGACGGAGCCTGCCCGTTCAGGCTCGAGGCGTTCAGCGCCGAACCACCGGAGTTCGCGGTTACGAGTACCGGCGCGCCAATACGATGGGATCAGAATACATCCACTGGCTATTCAGACCATCTGCCAATTCAAGCGTTGCTTGTTTTTACCCCATAAAGAAATCCTGTAATCGGGAGAGAGGCCAGACGTTAGTAAATTGTATCGTGACTTTGACATGGAACACCCTCGCGTGGTACAACACTCTGATATGGAAAGCAGACCGCTGATTGCGCAGAGCGACCAGACGCTCCTCCTCGACGCGCACGACCCCGCGTTCGATGAAGCCCGCGCGGAGCTGTCGGCTTTTGCCACTCTCGAGAAGAGCCCGGAGCACTTCCACACCTACCGCCTCGACCCCCTGTCGCTGTGGAACGCCGCGAGCGCGGGTCTCTCTCCCGATGCGGTACTGGCGACGATGGAGCGTTGGACCAGGTATGATCTGCCACCATCGCTCGGCCAGTCCATACGCGAAACAATGGACCGTTTTGGCCGTATCGTTTTATCGGCGGGGCCAGACGACAAAACGCTGCGACTATCATGCGACGATGCCTTCGTACGAGCAGAACTGCACTCATCCAGACGCCTTGGCAAGTACCTTGAACCGGACGGAGACGGATTTCTGGTATCTCTTACCGAACGGGGCACCGTAAAACGGGAACTCATCAAGCTTGGATGGCCGGCGCTCGATGACGCACCCCTGACCGACGGCGACCCGCTTGTACTGACGCTCAAGGAGAAGCGCGCCAACGGCGCGGCGTTCTCGCTGCGCCCGTACCAGCAAGATGCCGTCCGCGCGTTCGCGGGCAAGGGAGCGCCGGGCACGGGGTACGGCGTCGTCGTCATGCCCTGCGGCGCGGGCAAGACGGTGGTTGGCATGGCCGCGATGGCGACGATACAGCGCAAAACCCTCATAATTACTACAAACGTCGCCGCGGTACACCAGTGGATGGACGAGCTGCTCGACAAGACGGACGTATCCAGAGACAACCTCGGTGAATACACCGGCGCGGCCAAAGACGTGCGGCCGATTACCATCGCGACGTATCAGGTGCTTACCTGGCGTCCAGATAAAAACTCTGACTATCCCCATTTCGACCTGTTCAGGCGGGAAAAATGGGGGCTCATCATCTACGACGAGGTTCACCTGCTACCCGCGCCTGTATTCAGGGTCGTTGCTGAGATACAGGCCATCAGGCGCCTCGGGCTTACCGCTACGCTGATACGGGAAGACGGCCTGCAGGAGGACGTATTCAGCCTCATAGGCCCAAAACGATACGATGTGCCGTGGAAAGAGCTCGAGGCCAAGGGGTTCATAGCGGAAGCGTTCTGCCGGGAGATTCGTGTGCCGATGTCAGACCACGACCGGCTTCGATACGTAGCCTGCTCCACGAGGGAGAGGCACCGCGTCGCCGCGGAAAATCCGGTAAAAAAGCGGGTTGTGCGCGAGCTGCTGGACAATCACTCCGAAGATCTCGTGATGATCATCGGGCAGTTTCTGGACCAATTGCGGGAATTGGCCGCCGAACTCGGCGTTCCCCTCATCACCGGCGCTACGCCCAACCCGGAGCGGGAGCGCATCTACGCCGATTTCCGCGCCGCCAGGGTAAAGACCATCGTCGTATCCCGTGTGGCGAACTTCGCGATAGACCTGCCAGATGCGTCTGTGGCCATCCAGATCTCGGGTACGTTTGGCTCCCGCCAGGAAGAAGCACAGCGCCTCGGCCGAGTACTACGGCCCAAGGCAAAGAACTCATACTTCTATTCCATCGTGTCCCGCTACAGCGTCGAAGAGGAATACGCCGACAACAGGCGCCGCTTCCTGACTGAACAGGGCTATCGGTATACAATCGAGGCCTGGGAGGAATCTGAATGGGTACCGACGAACTAAGCCGCTGGCGGGATGCCCTTATAGTCGACAAGGACGACGCGCTGATCGCCGCGGCCAAGCGCTGGCTTGGCCCCGTCAAGACGCCGTTCAACAAGCACGAGCTGGTAGCCAGGGTGGAGTCGTTTCTGAAGCGCCATGACACGACGACCGCCATCATCGAGCTGCTCGATCGCCCCGACAGGAGGATAGTCGCGCTGTCGCTGTTCTCTGGCACCATCGCTTCAGGGGAGCTCGTCCGACTGGCGGCTGGCGACGACATCAGTGAAGCTGCCGCTCTCAGGCGAATACACAGCCTCAAGGAACGGCTCGTCCTGTATTCATTCCAGGATTCCACCGGTGTCGAGCGATACGCCGTTTCCCCACCCCTGTACGAGGCACTTCAAGCCGCGCTTACCCCGGCGGACGCTCTTTCCGTAGCCATAGGCACAGAAGAACCAGCAGGGCTCGACCCTTTCGCGTCATTCTGCGCTCTGGTTTCCGCTGGTACACACGCAAAACCGGCTTTCAAGGGCAAACTGGAGCCTGGGAAACGCGCCCAGGCGATTCTCGACGCGAACGCTCCAGGGTTGGCGGCGGACAAAAGCCGTCTGGAAGCTATGCTCGGTGCCCTCATCGCCAACGGCGTGGCCGGCTATGGCGCTGACGGACGACCAGTCTTGTACCCACAACGCTTCGTAGAGCTGTGCGACGAAACCGGAGACACCGCCCCTCTCATCCTGCTGAGCAGCTGCGCCGCGAACCGAGCGGGTGGTGAACGCGTAACGCCAGCACTGATGCGCGCCGCTCTCGAAGCCATGCCACGGGCGCTGGCGGTATCCGAACACGACGTGCGCCGTGTGGTAGCGCTGGCCACCGGAAACGATCTTGCCCTGCCCGCGACGGTAGAAGCCATCGCCTGGACGCTCATCGCGCTTGGCTTTTTTGTACGGGGTGACGACAGTCTTTACCGTGCCTCAAGCGCCGTGGACACAGCGCTTGAAACGCCGCCCGACGCCGCGCCAGGAACCGCTGGCCGTTCCATCGTAGTTGAGGAATCGCACGAAATACGAATACTACCGGAAGCTGGCTACGCGGCCCGGGCCTTCGTATCGGCGATAGCCCGGCTGGAAGGCAGCGGGCTCGTCTGGAGCGCCACGCTCGATAAATCCGCGGCGAAGGCGGCCTTCGCCTACGGCTTCCGCGCTGCGGATATAGCGGCCAGGCTCGAATCCCTCGCGGGGCTACCCTTACCGCAGAGTGTCAGATTTTCACTCGACGCGTGGGAATCCGAATCCCGCTCCGCCCGCGTCAGAGTCGGCGTCGTCGTAGCGCTCGATGGCCACCTGTCTGGCGTTCTGGAGCACTCGCCCCGCGCGGCCAACCTGGTACACGAGCGCCTGGCAGAAGGCGTGTACATGCTGGCTGCCCGCGACGCCCTCGACGCCGAGCGCCTGCTCAAAGCCGCGGGTATCGACGTTGACATACGCCTGCCGCCTTCAGACGATGCCGCCATTCACCGCGCACTCTGGCGGGAACACCTCGCTTCGGCGCGGCTCCGGATACCCATACGCAGGCTAGACTATA
>JAFGUM010000025.1 GCA_016938515.1 Spirochaetales bacterium
CACCGCTCCAGCGGGACACTGTGCGCAAGCTTACGGCTTTCCTCGGTGCCTTGGCCTTTTTCCTGTCCACCGTGGAATACATGCTGCCACGGCCCCTGCCCTTCGTACGGTTGGGCCTTGCAAACCTGCCCATACTGCTCGCGGTAGATCTCCTGCCCTTTGGCGCGTACATGGTTCTGGCTCTCGTCAAGGTCGTGGGTATGAGCGTGCTCACCGGCTCGCTTTTTTCGTACGTGGCGCTGTTCTCACTGGCGGGTACGCTCGCGAGCGCGCTCGTAATGCGTGGACTCAGAGCGCTGGCAGGCCCCCGCGTGCTGTCGTACCTTGGGCTGTGCGTAGCGGGCGCCGTCGCATCGAACGCGGCACAGATAGCACTGGCGCGTGTCTTCATTTTCGGCGACAGCGCTCGGTACATGGCGCCGGCATTGCTGGCGCTCGCGCTCGTTTCGGGTATAACGCTCGGGGTGTTTACCGAGTCGTTCGCGGCGCGTTCTACGTGGCTGGCTCACGTACGGGAAGAGTCTCGTGGACAGGCGTAAACGCAGGGAACGCTGGCAGACCATGTTCGACCCTGCCAGGCTTGCGCTGTCGGGGGTTCTGCTTTCTGCGCTGCTGCTCTTCCAGCCCACGCTTACGGCGCGTGTCGCCATGCTGGCCGCGGCAGCGATCGCGGCATGGCTATCCGGCCGAAAGCTGTCCCCTGGCACCACCATACTCGTGATGGCCGGCATCGTGTTCGCCAACCTGCTCGTACCTGTTGGCCGCAAGCTGTTAGAACTGGGCCCTCTCGTCATCACGGAAATGGCTCTGCGCGACGGAATTCGCAAGGCGGTAAGCTTTGAGGCTCTGATGCACATCTCCAAGGCGTGTTTGGGGACAGAGCTGCGCTTACCCGGGCGATTCGGGGCATTTTTATCCGAGGCGCTCATGTACTACGATCGTATTATCGAGTACCGGGGCTCCATAGGGCTCAAAACAATTATGAAAAATGTCGACGAGATACTGCTTCGGGTCTATTATGATCGCGGAGGCAACGGAACAGCGGCCATGCAAGGAGTTCGCATCGACCGCCAGGCAAGACGCCGTGGAGACGCGGTACTCGCGACGCTCATTACCGTCGCGGCGCTACCCCTCGTAATCCAGTGGGTGGTACTCTAGTAGATTTCCAGCGCCAGCCTCCAGAACAGACAAGGAAACCATAATGGCTTTTTCTCTACGCAATAAATTGCTCATCGTTTCATTGGCTCCGATCGCGCTGGCTCTTGGACTCGGAGTGTTTCTTCTCCGGGAAGAGGTGCTCGAACGGCAGAAGATGCTCGAAGCCGAAGCCAACCTTCAGGCGATACGTGCGCTCAGCGTGGTGCTATCAGGGCTACAGGCGGAACGGGGTACCGCCTACCTGTACCTGTCTGGCGCTGCGGCTGCTGATGGGATCATGTCTACCAGGTATCAGACCGACGAAGCAGCCGAATCGGCACGGGGAACCTTCTCGACCGAGGGACTAGACGACTCGGTTGTAACGGCGATGGAAGAGTCTCTGGCCAACCTGAGCTCAGTGCGGCGCCAGATAGATGAGCGCTCCATCAAGGGAAGAGCCGCGTACACCGTGTACTGCAACCTCACCGAAGCGCTCCTCGATCTGGTGGCGCGTCTTGCCAGAACCGAATCGGCCACGGCGTCGCGCCAGATGGAAAGCATCGTCCTCTTTGAGCGTACAAAGGAGTACGCTGGTCGCGCCCAGTGCCTGGCCAGCTCGATATACTCACTAGACAAGCCAATAACATACCAGGAGCTCGTAGAGATCACCGATACCAGCGCTACGATTACGGTCAACATACAGAATGCGTCCACGGGTTTGGGCAATGACGCGCGAGTCGCGCTGTCAGAACTGGAGCTACACCAGGGTTGGCACGAGCTACAGCAAGCGGTAATGAACATCACAGCCAGTGCATCCACCGGCGGGTACGGACAGGATGGCATAGCATTCTATTCTTCAACAAACAGTGTCAGCGCTCTGATACAGAAGGTAATAGACCTCATCGCCATCGAGGGGGACGAGTGGTTCCAGGACTCTGTCGCGGGTCTTACACGGGAAATGGTACTGGTGAGCGCCATCACAGGCTCGTCCATGCTGTTCGTG
>JAFGUM010000239.1 GCA_016938515.1 Spirochaetales bacterium
GAAGCTATGGCGTCTGGCAGCCTGATATTGCCAAGTTTTGAAGAACACACACGGGCTTTGGACGGTACAAGGCAGATGACGAGAGCCATACCCCTTGACGCCAGTTCATCACGCGCGCGCGTGATCGCTTCGTCAAAGCTGCCTTCAAGGTATCCAAGGTCCTGTTCAAACTCCTCGGTTGAAAAGAGCCAGTGGTCGCTGCCCAGGAGCACTCCCGGAAAGCCTTCGCCAAATACTGCGTATCGTAGTGACGCAACCATCGAGACTGCCGCGTCCCGGAAAGGCACCGCTTTGTCGAAAGCTGTCTGCAAGGCGGATCCAGCCTTTCCGGTGACAATCGCCGTGGCATCGATGCTGGCAGGCAACGGTTGTTCCATCCTGGTAAAACCGAGTACCCCCGTGGCGGCTGTGGCGCACACAAAGGCGATGAGCAGCCAGGAAGGACGACTATGGTGGCGGGTCATTTCGTCTCCTCCTAAAACTGGAAATACAGGAAGGGTGAATAGCTGTCTGCGGACAGCTTGATCGTGGCGGCCAGAAACGCGATCGCAAGCGCGGTGGCAGCCACGGCGGGACGCCAGTCGCGGAGCCACCGTCCCGGCGTAACTGCCAGGGAGCCTGCTGCGAGGTGTGACGCGAAGGTGCGAGCCGACGCCCGCGGTTCCATGACGAGGTAGATGACGCCAGCGGCGAGTGCCGCCAGCTCCAGGGATCCGGTGCGCCAGGCCATATCGGCTCCTGGGGCGAAGCCGCCGCGCCTCGCCAGAGCCGCGAGCACGCGTCCAGCTGAAGGTAGATCGGGCGCTCTGAACAGCACCCAGCCGAACGCTACGACGAGCTGCGTTCTGAGCCAGCCAAGCGCGGGCGCCGCTGGTATAGGCTGGCGCGATGAGGAGCGTGTGCGGACCAGTCGCTCGATGCACAACCACGCGCCGTGCCAGGCGCCCCAGAGCACGAAGTTCCACGATGCGCCGTGCCACAAGCCGCCTATCGTCATCACGAGCGCCAGGTTGAGGTAGGTTCGGGCTATGCTGCCGCGGTTGCCGCCAAGAGGCACGTACAGGTAGTCACGAAGCCAGGTGGAAAGGCTGATGTGCCAGCGGCGCCAGAATTCGGTAATGCTGGACGAGCGGTACGGCGCGTCGAAGTTTTCCATAAAGGTAAAACCCATCATGTGCCCGAGGCCTACCGCCATGTCGGAATAGCCTGAAAAATCAAAGTACAGCTGCACTGAGTACGCCAGTACGCCGAGCCACGCGTCGGCGGCTGTTGGGGTAGTCAGGGCAAACGCGGCGGTGGCGATGGGCGCGACGGCGTCGGCGATCAGCACCTTGCGGCAAAAGCCGACGATGAAGCGGCGAACGCCGTACGACAGCCCTGCCGGCCTGTAGTCGGGCTCGCGCAGCTGGTCCGCGAGATCCTTGTAGCGCAGGATAGGGCCGGCAACCAGTTGGGGGAATAGCGCTATGTACGCGGCCATATCGACGAAATGCCTGGCTGGTGGCGCGTCACCGCGGTATACGTCTATCGTATAACTCATCGCCTGAAACACGTAGAACGAGATGCCTACGGGCAGTACAACCTCCCACGCGGCAATGGTGCCCAGGCCGGTCAGCGACAGGATCGTGTTGAGGCTCTCTACGCCAAAATTGAAGTATTTAAAATACCCGAGCACGCCGAGGTCAAAGACTATGGCGGTTGCCACGACGGTCTGCGCCGTGGTGGGCTTGTCGTGTCTGAACCGTGACGCAAGGGCGCCGGCTCCCCAGTTGGCTGCTGAAACCAGTATGACGAGCACCAGAAAATCGGGGCGCCA
>JAFGUM010000240.1 GCA_016938515.1 Spirochaetales bacterium
GCCACCGCGCATGGTTTCGTACATCTCCACTATCTTGCTGTCTGGAATGCCGTAGCCTGAGTTCCTGACGCGGAAAACCAGGAAGTTGTCCTCTATTCTACCTGTTATTTTTATATGGCCTTCTTCGTCACCCAGACCGTGCTGTATGGCATTTTCCACGAGCGGCTGGAGCATCAGTTTCATCACGTTCATCTCGAGCATTTCTGGCTGGACGTCGAGCTCCCAGGTGAAGCGATCAAGGTAGCGAATGCTCTGTATCGTAAGGTAGTTCTTGATGTGCGAAATCTCATCCTGGACGGGGATGAATGTCGCGCCTTTTGATATGCTTATCCTGAACAACCTCGCGAGCGCGACGACCGTCGTGATGACGTCCTTGGTGCGATTGTTTTCCGCGAGCCACACAATGCTGTCCAGGGTGTTGTACAGAAAATGAGGATTGATCTGGTTCTGCAAGGCGCGCAGTTCGGTCTTGCGCTTTTCGCGCTGCTCGTCTACGAGGCGGGCCATCAGCTCGCGCACCTTGAGCACCATGCTGTTGAACGAGTGTGCCAGCAGTACGATCTCTTTCTGACCAGACACCTCTACCGGCACTGAAAAATCTCCTTGTTCGATGCGCAGCATCACTTCCTTGAGCTGCGTTACCGGGCGCGATACCCGCAGCGATATGACGCCAGCCACCAGCGCGCTTATTATCACCGCGATGACGAAGATACCCACCAGAATACCCGCGAGTCTGCGGATGGCGCCGTGTATCTCGTCGACGTTGCTTACCGTTACGATACGCCACCGCGTCTGGATGAGCGTGTTTACATACAGGTACATGTCGACCCGCTCTATAGACGCGCGCAATCCACCCAGGTGCATACCCGCCGCCAGTGCAAGGCTTTTATCGCTTCTGACTGTAGCCGGGGTTTCCGAGCTGTACAGCAGCGTGCCTCGTTCATCCAGGATAAGCAGGTGTCCACCCTCGCCGAGGTTCGTTTTTCGTGCCAATTCCGTTATGGAATTATTATTGAGCTCAAGGAGCAGCACGCCGTCGGCAGCTCGCCCGTTAATCACGTACTCAACCGACCTGGAAACCGATATAACATCATCGTCGCGGTTGGCGGCGATGCTCGACGCGCGCTCGGTGGTAAAATGGTATATTTCCTTTATGTCCCGCGCCAGCTTGAACCAGCGCCTGCTTGCTATCATGGCGCTACTGCCGGAGTCGAGCGCCGGGCCCACGAGCAGCGTGCCGCTCGCGTCGAACAGGAATATGGCCACTACGTCCTGCTTGATGTCTGCGTTGGCCCTGTACAGTTCGGCAAGCGCGGCTCCATCCCGGTCTACGTCGAGATCGAAACTTGAGAATTGGATGTAGTTGGCCGTCTCAATAACGCTGTTGATATACCTCTCATAGTTCATCACGATTTGCTTGTTTATCTCGCGCGACTGCGATTCTACGATGTCGCTCAGCGTTTCGGAAAAAACGACCAGAAACACGAAGCTGGTGAGCAGCAACACGACGAATACGATGCCGAGCGTGGCCGCAAAAATATTGAAGCCTATTGAAATGGAAGATTCAATCGTTGTCTTCACGGTATTTCTTTGGCGAGACGCCCGTATATTTCTTGAAGCTGTGGCTAAAATAGTACACGTCCCGGTACCCACAACTCAACGCTATTTCGACGATGCGGTCTCCCGTAGTCGTCAACAGTTCCTTGGCTTTTTCCATCCGAACGCCCGTGAGGAATTTTACAAAGGTACTCTCCTTGTATTTTTTGAACAGCTGCCCCAGGTATGAAGCACTGATGCCCAGCTTGTCGCACACGAGGTCCATCGTCAGGTCGGGGTCTGCGTACTCACGCTTGATCGCGTTAACCGCGAGTTCGAGCATGCGTTTGGAGTTGCTCAATTTTGACGCCAGGCTGCGCTTTCTGATGCTGCCCGCTATGCTCTGCACCCAGGCGAACAACTGTTCGAGGTTGCGAATCCTGCCCATCAGCTCTATCACGTCGGTTTCAGCCAACTCGTTTATGTCTATGCCAAGCGATGCCGCATGGTTGGCCAGGAGACTCACCAGATTGACGACGTACAGGTTGAGGTTGGCCGCGTGGCCGAAATCCCGCGAAGCCTCCAGCTTGAGGGCGTCAAGAAGTTCGCGCACATCGTCTTCGGTGCCGTAGCGAAGGGCGTGTTCGAGGCTGACGGCATCGCTCTCCCTCAGCGATGCCAGCCGCGACGATCGTTCGCCCGCCTCGCGGAAGTACGAAACCCGGCTCACCGCGCTGAAGCGACTGTACGACAGCGCCTTGCTGGCTTCCTCGTAAGCGCTGCTCAGCTGCCTGAAGTCCTTGTGCATGTCGCTGATGCCGATGTCTACCTGCACCGATAAAAAGTGCTCCGTAGTGGTAACCATACGGTTGAGCACGACGTCTACCTGCCTGTCAAAGTCGTGGCCTTTCTCTTTGATGACGAACACGATGCCTTCGTGGAACGGGAAGTCGTAGTAGTCAAACTCTCCCAGCCTGAGCGCCGCGCCGAGCCGTGCGCGCACCGACAGCTTGAGCTGTTCGAACTCGATGACGCCCCAGTGCTCCGGATTGCGCTCCAGAATGGCAAAGGCTACCAGGTAGCGCGTGTCATCAAGCGATACCCCGCACTGTCGGAGTTGCTCGATGTCGTCGCGCCGCCCAGCGCCGCCAGAAGCCAGAAACGAGACCAGGTAATTTTCTATTATCAAGGGCAGGCTCTGTTCGTAGCGCTTCTGTATCTGTTCGCGGTTGTAGTTGTCGCGGTACTCCTCGTCCAGCTCCACCTTGAGCTGTTGCAGGAACGACGATATGTCTTCGCGCGTCAGGGGCTTGGTAAGGTAACTGCGAACGTTGAGCTTGATGGCCTGGCGCGCGTAGTCGAACTCATCGTAGCCGGTGATAAAGCCGATGCGCACCGTGGGGTACTCCCGCCTTATTATCTCAGCCAGCTCGATGCCATCTATGTACGGCATCTTGATGTCGGTGAGAACGACCTGAGGCGACAGTTTTTCTATGAGTTCCAGCGCGTCATAGCCGTTGCCCGCCGTACCGACCACGGTAAAACCGCTCTCTTCGGATATCTTCGACGATATGCGCCCGCGCACTTCGTCCTCGTCGTCAACGAGGATTATCTTGTAGGGTTCTGGCACAGGAGCCCCTCCGGAGTGGAGATACTACCATGAGCACGGCAAAAATCAAAGCAAAGTTGCCAATACTCGCATTATTACCCTTGGAAGCAACGCTTTGGGTTGCTATTTATATATGAAAAGGTTAATGTAATGCCTCACGTATCAATTTGTACCGGATGAAAGGAGTCCGAGTATAGTGTCACAAAGCTTCGCAACACTAAGCAGCTAAATTAGAGAGGAATAACTCGCTTTATGAAGACGAACATGTCATTACGTTTTGTATCCGTACTTTCTGCACTGACAGTGCTAGTGTCATTTCTTGCCTCATGTTCCACGCTGGACATCTCCCGTGCCGTGGATGTTGACTACGCTTTCGAGTACAGTGATGATGGCGAACCGGATGTAGACTACTCCGAAGACACGGACGCTGAATCATCACCGGTAGTGTATAAGACCCTCACGCTCGATGCTATCAACGTGACTATTGATGTCCCCTCTGATTGGGAATTGTTTTCAGAACGGCGCGGTGGAGACGTATACTACTTTATTGGAATGGTAGAGGACTGGTTTGAATTTGATTACTCCCAGGTTCC
>JAFGUM010000241.1 GCA_016938515.1 Spirochaetales bacterium
GCCACACGCGGCTGCCAGCGTATCAAGACGAGTGGTTTAGTACTCGCTGTATGGCCCTCGCAAATCCCGGCAATGAGCCGTTGATGGTCGATTCAGACGCGCAGTAGCTCAGGCGGAACCATCCAGGCATGCCAAAGCCCGAGCCTGGAACGGCGAGGATGCGCTCATCCTTGAGGGCCTGGCAGAATGCCACGTCGTCTCCTCCGGGAGCTTTTGGAAAGAGATAGAACGCGCCGCGGGGCAGGTCAAACTCGTAGCCGGCGGCTTTAAGGCCCGCCGCGAGCATATCCCGTCTGCGTCGATACGCCTCCACGTCTACGCTCGCTTTGCCGAGGCGGGCTACGGCCCTCTGCATCAGCGCGGGGGCGTTGGTATACCCCATGTTCTGCGTCATCGCCGTCATGCCACGGGCAAGCAGCTCCGCGTCCTCGGCCGCGGGGTGAATGGCCGCGTAGCCTATCCTCTCCCCGGGAACGGACAGGCTCTTCGACCAGGAATACACGAGTATGGTGTGCCGGTAGCACGAAAACGGTGACGGTACGCCCAGATCGTCATAGACTATTTCGCGGTACGGCTCATCGCTTATAAGATATATTCTGCGGCCAAAACGCTCGCTGGCAGAATCGAGCAGAGCAGCGAGTCGTACTAAGCTTTCTTTGCTGTAGATAGCCCCCGATGGATTATTGGGGCTGTTGACTATGACTGCCGCGACGTCGGGGCCGAGGCGCTGTTCAAATTCGTCCAGGTTGAGCGAAAAATCCGCCAGTCCCGGTATCATTTCCAGAGTGCCACGATGTACAGACAAATAATTTGCGTACGATACGAAGGCTGGCGCGTTGACGAGAACGCGGTCACCGGGGTTTACCGTTACAGCGAAAGCCAGGCTGAGGGCGCTACCCGCGCCAACAGTCATGGTAACGAGTTCTGGCGGTACCTGTACTCCGTACTCTGGAGCGATTCCAAGGGCTATGGCCTGGCGAGTCTCGGCAAGACCCGCGCTGGCCATGTAGCCGTGTTTGTTTGGAATACGCTCGTCCAGTATCGCGTGCAAGGTTTCTATGAAGGCTGGCGGCGGGTCAACATCTGGATTGCCAAGCGAGAAATCGTACACGCGATCGGCGCCGTGTATGCGCTTCATCTCTTCGCCTTCTGTAAAGAGCCGTCGTATAACCGAGCTGCCGGACAGCATCGTGCGCACATGCGTTGCTACAGCCATTGCGAGCATCCTTTCCACCAGACGGTTACTACTATGGCAACCCTCTGTAAGCGTACTATTTTGACACAATATTTGGTGTATGTAAATATGAGCCAAATTTTATATATATCGAGAATAGAATTACTAAATAATTCAAGGGTGGCCTGGTGCTTGTACCGGTCTGGATAGTCAAGCTTCAGCGTGAGACGTTACCAGGCTCGGGACGCTGGCAAAAGAAACGCGAAGAGCTTCCTTGCGCTGGCGATCGTCGAGCTTGTACGCCAGAATATCCCCCCTGGAGACCAGGCCAACGAGCTTGCCACCTTCCACGATTGGCAGGTGACCAATATTCCGCTCAAACAGGAGTTCGTCTATTTCGCGCACCGTCATGTCCGGGCCAATCGAGACTACCGATTTGCTCATGTATGTTCGTACAGGAACGTGCATCTGGTTGCACTTGCGGCCTTTCATGATGTCACGCAGAGTAAGGAATCCTACGAGAGAGCCACTGGCATCGCAAACAGGAGCCCCTGTATGGCCTGTTCTCTCGAGTATTATGGAGGCATCCAGCAAACTGGTATCGGCTACAATAGTATCGACCCCGCGGGTCATGATATCCCTTGCTGTAGCCGCCGGCGTGAGCATCAGTTCAAGATACGCCAGAATCTGCTCTACGAGAATCCAACCGTCTTCGGTTCGAATCGTCGCCGATGCCGCCTGCCTGTGCCCGCCGCCGCCAAACCAGCCGAGAATCTCGTTCAGGTTGACTTGATCGCTGTTGTTCCTGCCTATAACGAGCATCTTGCCCTTTTTTCTGAAGAAAAAGAACCCAAACAGAATCTCGCTGTTTTCAACCTCGAACACCTGTTCAATGACAGCGCCCAGGCCTTGAGAATCCTCTTCAAGCTCCATGTAGCACGTTTGAACGGGGTGTCCGCATATTTCGCGCTTCTGCAGCTTGTTTAAAATTTCATGGAAGAGGACAATCTGGTGTTTTTCCCTGAGCGGTACGAGGAAATCCTTTACGAGCTTGAGAGAGGCTCCCTGCGATAGCAAAAACGCGGCTACCTCGAAGTCTTCATGTGCTACGTTTGCGTGCGTAAAATTGCCGGTATCAGCGTATATGCCCGTAAGGGCGATAGTCGCATCCTCGGGCTCAACAAAAATGCCCTGTGCGATGAGCTCCAGACCAAGCTGTGTGGTATTGGCTCCGAACGGATGCTCGTGCGCCTTGGACGCGAGTATGTCCCGACCTTCGGCGGGATGATGGTCAAACACTTCAAACTCTACCGTGCGCAGGTCTTCTACGCCGCGGAGGTACTCCGCTATGCGGTCCATCGTGCACGTGTCGACGACGACAACGCGCTCGATGGCCTGTCCCTTTAGCTCTGCCGAAGTAATGAAACCGAGTCGCCCTTCGTACAGGTTCATCAGCTTGCGGGCTACCGGGTGAATGAGGTGGCTTTTTACCGGAACA
>JAFGUM010000242.1 GCA_016938515.1 Spirochaetales bacterium
ACGGAGCCGCGGTCGTTTCCGATATCGTGTCACTCGTCGCCGACGCGCCGACCACCGGCACCGTACAGCTTGGCCTGGTCTTCCCCTGATCGGGATGGCATCGTAGAAACCGCGTTTTCAGGGGTAGCACATGAGACGTCTGTTGATCCTGCTGATAGCATGCTCAAGCCTCGCGGCCGCGTTGCCAGCGCAAAGCCTCGAATACATCGTGTCGATAGCGGATGCCCCGTCGTGCACGATGGCGGATTTGGGGGAGATGCTACCGGCTCTGGTTCCCGTCGATGGGGCAGACCCGGATGCTGCCGCGCGGCTTGAAGAGGCGATCGCCGCGTTTGACCCGGAGTTACCGTTGACCAAAGGACGAGCCAGCCTCGTAGTTGCAAGGGGTTTCCGCGTGCGTAGCTCGCTCATGTTTCTCCTCGTACCTACGGCACGCTACGCCTTCAGAGCCATGGTAGTGGCTGGGGTGTTTTCATCAGAGAGCAGTGGTGGCGACGTGCTGAGCGGCGTCGAACTCGTGGATTTTGTCACTGTCGCAGGGCGCACGTACTCGGTGGCGCCATGAAGCCCATACTCCTGCTCTGTGCTTTATTGGCTGCGTTCGCGCTACCCGTAGGCGCAGAGGACTTTTCCGACGATGATGATTTTTTCGCCCTCATGCCGACCAAGGCACCGTGGCTGCTCGACTGGGGCGCCACCGCGTCACCGGCGGCACTGCTCGAAAACCAGGGGGGCGGCAACGAGGCGGTCGCGGCGCTCAGCGGCAATGCGTGGGTGCGGCTGAGCCTGCCGGGGATGTGGCGCTTCTACGGTCGGCTCAAGGGTAGCGCATTGCTGTCGGTGCTGCCCGCCGGTGAAGATGCCATGACGCTGACCACCCCCTGGGAGATCAACGCCGCCTACCTGCAGCTGATGGATCCGGATGTGGGGCTGACGCTGACGCTCGGCCGCCAGCCCTTCCTGCTGGGCTCGGGCCTCGTACTGTCCGGCTCGGGCGATGGGCTGGAGTTCAAGCTGACAAACAGCCTGTTCTCCGCCCAGGCTTTTGGCTACTATACCGGCCTCCTGGATACGGAGTTTTCAACGTACGCGATGCACGACTGGGACGAGGCGAACGGCGCCCGTCGCTACATCACCGGCTACGCGCTTGGCGTTGGATTGGGTGGCCACGACCTGTCTCTGCTCGGCCTCTACCAGGGCGACTTCGGGCTGAGCCCCGACGACCTGTACACGAGCTGGTATACCGGCCTCCAGGCACGTGGCGTGTTCCTGGGTGGCGACTACCTGGCCGAGTGGTACCTGCAGGAAGGCTACAGCCCGAGCGGCGACAGCTCGGGCGCCATAGACGCGTACGGCGGCACCACCCGGTACCGTCGTGTTTTTGGAATACCCACGTCGCCCACCGTAACACTACGGTACTCGCTTGCTTCCGGAGACGCCGACCGTACCGTTACGGATGTCGCGGTGGGTAATACGAGCGGCCTCGATACGGCGTTCCAGAGCTTTGGGACTCTGGACGTTGGCGTGGCGTTCAAGCCGGATTTCAGCAACCTGCACATCGCGCAGGCAGCATTCTCGTTTAGACCGCTGGAGGCGGCGGGCAGAAGCCTGCGCGGCACCAGTCTCGGCGTATCGTACCAGTACTACGCCAAGCACGTCGCCGCGGGTGTGGTCAATGACGGCGAGGCGACGCTGGCTTCGCTCGACGTGGGGCATGGGATCGACGCTTCGCTTCGCCTGGCGCCGTGGAACGACCTGGATATCTTTGTCGGCGGGGGAGTCTTTATTCCAGGAGCCGCCTTCCCCGCGGGAGAAGCGTTGCGCTATGCTGTATCGGGAGGCATGAGCCTTTCATTCTGAGCGATCAGGGGACGAGCATGAAGAAACTGCTGGCCCGGTTGGGGTCGCTTACCAAGGGCGCTCCCGGCGCCGTGCTTACGGCTCTGGTGGTGGCGGGACTAGTCGCCCTGTTCTCGCTGACACCAGCGCATGACAGGCTCGAGTACGTGCTGTACGATCTCCGCTTCAAGCTGAAGCCCAAGGCCGAACCACTGCCCGACCTCGTTCTGCTTGATGTTGACGACGCGAGCATTTCCGCGCTCGGCGTGTATCCCTGGCCCCGGCACTACTACGCGTACGCCATACGCCAGATGCAGGCGGCAGGACTAGCGCACCTGGTATTCGACTTCCAGTTTATGGATGCTTCTCCTCCTTTCTTTAATCCCGACGGCTACAATACGCTGTACGCCGCCCTTGCCGAGGGGCAACAGCTGCGGCCAGAAGACCTCAGCCTGGTAATGATAGACAATGACCTCGACTTGGCCAACGCCACGGGTGAGTGTGGCCGTGTGGTCATGCCGTTTTCGTTTGCCAAGGTAGAAAGCCGCCTCTCGCTGACCCCTGAAGCTGCTGAGGCCAAGGCGACGGCAGTGGCGCGATTCAACAAGCTCGCGTCGCTACCGCTGCCGGCAGGGATGGAAGAAGACTTCCGCGCCCTGGTGGACCCAGACCGTGTGGAAATAAGTTATCCCATTCCCGAGCTGATGATGACGGCTGACGCGTTTGGCTTTGTTGACAATGATGCCGACCTCGATGGCGCACACCGCCGCGTTCGCCTCGTCAGGGTTTTTGACGACAGGATATACCTGCACCTGGCGCTCGTTACCTTCCTGCGCATGTCCGGTGTGGGGCTCGAGGCGGTGGACATCGTCCCTGGAGAGCACATTACGATACGCAACGCGGTGCACCCGGTAACCGGGGAGCACGCTGACGTGGTTATTCCGGTGGACGAAACCTGCGGCGTGTACTTTGACTGGATGGGTGATTTTGAGAAAACGGCCCGGCACGTTTCTGCTCACGCTCTCGTGGAGTATCCGTACTACGCCGAGCAGTTTGAAATGCAGCTGATGCTCAAGGACATGATGTCCGGCCAGAGTACGAGGACAGAACTGGCTGCCGAGCTCGACGATCTGAAAGCCGCCATCCTCGCGGAACCCGATACGGCGAAGCGCTTTCCGCTGCGTACGGCGTACCGACAGAAGTGGGCCGAATACGAAGCCGTCATCCAGGGCTACCTCGATGAAAGTCAGGCTCAGCTCGACGACCTCCTGGCGCGCCGCGAAGCCGGCGAGGAGATAGACGACGAGAGCATCTCGTCGGCCCGCGTGCTGATCACGGCGATACAGATCAAGACCAGGGTAGAGTCGCTCTTCGATTCGGTCGCTGTTATGGGGCTTACGGCCACTGGTACGCAGGATGAGGGCGTTACGCCCCTGTCCAACGCGTACTGGATGGTTGGCTCCTACCCAACGGCTATAAACACGCTGGCCCGCGGCAAGTTCCTGCGCAGGGTGCCGATGTACGCGGAAATTGCGGTGTTTACGCTGCTCGCCCTTGTCCTGGCATGGTTCATACACAACCGGTCGGCGAAGCTCTCATACGCCGTTATTGCCATCGTCGTAGTCGCGGCAAACGCTGCAATCATCGTGCTGTTTTCCAGGGCGTACCTGTGGGTAGACCAGGTGAGCTTCAACCTGGCCCTCATAGTGCCGTCAGCGCTTATAATGGTAACAAAATTCGCCGGAGAGGAGGAGCAGCGGCAATTTATCCAGGGCGCCTTCTCCAAGTACCTCTCGCAGGACGTGATAGACCAGATCATCGCCAATCCCGACGCGCTCAAGCTCGGCGGGGAAACGTGCACCATTACGACCTTCTTCTCGGATATCCGCGGCTTCTCGTCGATATCGGAGCAACTGTCGGCAGAAGAACTGGTGCACCTGCTCAACGAGTACCTGTCGGAGATGACAGATACGATCATGCGCAACCGGGGCACGATCGACAAGTACGAGGGCGACGCGATCATGGCGTTCTGGGGCGCGCCGTTGTCTTTCCCCGATCATCCGTACCAGGCGTGTCTGTCGGCGCTCGAGATGCAGCGGAGCCTCGTAACGATGCGCGCCTCCCTTCGTGAACAGGGTCGGCACGAGCTGCACGTGCGCATGGGGCTCAATACCGGACCCGCCGTGGCGGGCAACATGGGGTCGCGGACGCGCATGAACTATACGGTGATGGGAGACTCCGTCAACCTCGCCTCCCGTCTCGAAGGAGCAAACAAGAACTATGGTACGTATACGATGGTAAGCGCTTCGACGCGCGACGCCGTAGCCGACCGATTCCGGTTCCGGGAGCTGGACACCATCCGCGTTGTAGGCAAAAACGAACCCATCGTCGTGTACGAGCTGCTTGAAGAAGCCGGCAAGGTGCCGGAACGTACAGAAGAGGTCGTGCAGCACTACGAGCGCGCGCTTGCGCTGTATAAAGAGCGGCGCTGGAAAGAAGCCCTCGTCGGCTTTATACGGGCGCTCAAGCTGAATATGGATGACTCGCCGAGCAAGCTGTACTACCTGCGCTGCAAGGCTTTTATCAAAACGCCGCCCCCGGCAGGCTGGGACGGCGTCTCTAACCTCAGTTCGAAGTAGGGCTGTCTTACACTATCCCCGCGGCTCCGCCGAGCACGGTTACCACGGCGGCAATCGCGAACGCTGCCACGACGGCGAGCGCTACACCGGCTTTGGCCATGTCGCGGATGGTAAAGTAGCCCGTCGTGTACGGGACGACGTTGACGGGACTCGTCGTCACGAGGATGACAGCCAGGTTCGCGGTGAGCGCGGCGGCCAGCGCCAGGCCGCGGGCATCGAGGCCGAGGCTGGTTCCGAGCGCGAGCACGAGCGGCACGATGATAGTGCCGGTCAGCGTGTTCGATGAGAATACCACCTTTATAGCGAACACGCCGAAGGCGACCGCGGCGATCCTCCAGAAGGTCGGCAGGGAACCAATGCCGCCCAGCACGCCGGCGGCGACCCACGCCGCCGCGCCGGTCTTGTACAGGGTCGTCCCCAGGCTGATGCCGGTCGCTATCAGGAGTATCCCCGACCAGTCTATGTCCTTCTCGAGGTCTTTCCACTTGTACGACGATACGCC
>JAFGUM010000243.1 GCA_016938515.1 Spirochaetales bacterium
CTCGTTACCGACGGAATGCATTCTCCCGCGCCAGGCACTCCCTATGCACAACTCGACCAGGAGGGAGTCGCTACAGAGCTTGACCGCGTTGTATCCAAAATTCGGGAACAGGGTTGGACGATGCGCATCGTACGTGTTCCTTTTAATGGAACATCAGCTGCCTCCGGGCAGCCTGGCTCCGGGCAGCCTGGCTCCGGGCAGCCTGGCTCCGAACAATCCGGGGCGCTGGCGCAATCGACTGCTCCAGGCGAGGCTGCCTCCTCAGCTCCCGGCTCAGGAGACTACCTGTCAAACGTGGCAGACGCCGCCAACACGAGCATAACCGTGTTTGATCCTGAAAATGGTTCTAAAACAATTGACGATACGCTAGATCTTCCCCGAGTCTCTTTTCCCGCGGATCTAGGGGTACGAGGCTATTCATTCATCCTTCCCATGGTGATAACCAACCGCTCATCACGCACGCTTCCCGTCGAGCTTACTGAAATTCTTCTGGGAGATGGATCCGACATCCTGAGGGAAAACGAGCTAACCGAACTCGCCCCGGGGGCGAGCGCTACCATAAAAGCAAAGGTGCTAGTGCCCGCTACCATCCCTGAAGGGTCAGCGCAGCTCAGTCTAGAACCCAGGTTCGCTGACGGGCTCAGGGTACGACCAGCGTTGTCCACCATAACCATTGAACTTAAACGCTCGGCTTTGGCTGCCTTCTGGCGCAATTCCGCGCTGCTCGCGCTGTTTCTTACCATACTGGCCATCGCGTGTGCGGCACTGTTAATCGTAGCGCTCTACGTCAGACGCATACACCGAAGAGCAGAAGAGCCAATCGTAGACGCGTTAATAGATTCGGCGGCTGCAGAAGACGACGCAGCTACCGTAGCAGCGCGATCTCAGCATCGTGATACTGCCGCCGTTCTGTCAGCGGCTGTCTCGGGCGAACATCGTGGGGCTGATCTAAACGCTGCCAGCCTGGAATCCCGGCGTGAATCCACTCTTGCAGCCAGTCGACTGGCAAACGCGGGTTATGGTGCCTCTACCCACGAAGAAGCAAGAGCTGCTTCTACGCTGAACGAATGGAAACAGCCCGCTTCAAGCAGGCGGGCACTGCCCGTACTTTCATCACGGCAAGAAGCTGTGGTGAATACAACGCGCGAGCCTGTTCACTACGAACCGCGCATCGTCAAACCCGGAGCAACACGTCTTGTTCTTCGCGTTACCGGTCAGAATCCCAATATCGGCAAGCGGAACATACACCCTATGCAGGCAGGAACGCGCAAGTCTGTCGGTGGTAGTAGAAGTGACTTCTGTGTATTCCTGTTACCAGTCCCCAGAAACGTAGCCTATTTGTACTACGACGGCAGTAACGCGACGCTGGTACCGGCCAAGCCCGAGTTATTCCCAGACTATGATGGCCCTGTAACAGACTGTCTGGGGCAAGATGTAAGGATGCTTACGCCGAAGGGTAAGCCATTAACGCTGCGCTTCGAACGCTACGTGCCGCCGGTGGAGAACCTCAACAAGCTACTGCACTGCATCGAGTCACCGGGGCTATCGTTGCGACTATCTGATCCCGAAGACGCAGAAGCATCCAAAGCTCAAAGTGCACCATAGCCAACGTGGCTTCTATGAAGACAATCTCTCCAGGGCAAGCGCCGCACGACGCTTGACGGCGTCTATAGGATCATTTTCAGACAATGAGCGGAGGGTCGATTCGAACGACGCGTCCTTATTACGCTCTACCCAGGCTATAGCGCCTAATCGTATGGAAAATTCCTTATCCGCAAACATAACAGCGATAAAGTCGTGCGCGCCAGCCTGGTCTATACCGCTGATGGCTTTTGCGTAAGCGGTATACAGGGATCTATCCTTTTCCACCTGAGCCGCGGCAAATCCTTCCAGGGCTTTTTTCCTTGACTTATCATTCCCCTGGCGTACTACAGCGCCAAAGGCCAGGCTACGGTACACGGCAGGGTTTTTTGTGTTGCTGAAATACTCAACTAAAAAATCAAAGACCCCTGCTCCGCCTATCGTAGCAAGAGCCTCTATTGACGCCTGCCTAACGGCTTTCTCTGGATCGTATACAACTTTATACTCCAGTGCCGGTATAGATTCCACATCAGCAGCCGCGCCAGTGGCTTTGGCGGCTGCAATGCGGGCAAGCACGTGGGCGTCTCGCAATCCTTCGCGTACCGCAGCCAAGGCAGCGGGTGTTTTGTACGAGCCAAGAGAGGCAAGCGCGGACGCCCTGACGTTGGGATCAGCAGCATGCGAAGCTTTTACAAGCACGTCAACGGCTCGTGGATCCTGGATCTCGCCAAGAGCCTGGCACGCGTACATGCGTATTGCCTTGGTCGACTCATCAGAACCCGCGATGCTTGATAGCAGATCAAACGATTCGGTGGACCGCAATGAGCCCAGGGCCCGCACGATGGCTTCTTTGCTGGCCTGATCTATTCCTGGTTTTTCGTACACCTCGCGCAAAGTCTCGGCGTGCTTCTCGCTACCTGCAGCTCCAATCATCGCAATAGCTGCCTGTGTGTATTTTTTTTCGTCACCCTGTAGTATTTGTGTTGCTTCTTGCAGCGCGGCATCTGAAGTAATGGCCAGCAGGTAGGAAAATGCTGCCCCGACTAATGAATCATCCTGCTCGTCTCTGTCTCTGATAATGACCAGTGCCCGTTTCTCGGCATTTTTAAAAGAGCTTTCTGCGAAAAACTCGAATAGTGCCACCTTTAGTTTAGGACTCGTTGAAGAGTCAAATGCCGATAGCAGCGACTCGTTATAGTCTTCATTTTTTTCAGCGCGCAACGTCGAAAGCAGCTCTATAACCTGTGATTCTATACCGTAGAGTATTGTATCGGTACGGCGCTTTATTTCCTTGGCAGCTATTTCCGCGCTTGTTTGCGCGGGCACGGGTTCATCAGCCGATAACGCTATCGTAGCGGCAAATATCAGCGTAACAAAAACAAGCGCGCGCATCATGCAATATCGTCGTTCGCGTTCAGCCATACAGCTACCCTACAGCTTCGATCGATACCGCGAAAGAAACTCGCGTTTGAAGTCGACGAAACTACCTTCCTCTATACTGTATCGGATGCGGCGGACGAATTCATTGAGAAATGC
>JAFGUM010000244.1 GCA_016938515.1 Spirochaetales bacterium
CACCGTGCTCGGTGCAGCCAACGCCGGAGTCGGCGACAGTACCAGCCAGCCACGCTTCAACTACTGCTCTGGACTTGCCACTCGCGCCTCTCACAACGTCTATTCCGTGAGCCTTGAGTACGCGCAACGCGCCTTCACCCATGTTGCCCGCGAGCATCAGCGTAACGCCATCTTTGGCTAGTACGGAGGCGATGTCGCTTTTGCAACCACAGTCTTCGGGGCTTTCCACCCTTCTTTCGCCTGTTATAACGCCCGAATGTACGTCGTAGACGACGAAATATTCACAATGGCCAAAGTGTTCGTCAACAGAATCGTTTCGGGTTGGTACGGCGACTCTTTCGTGTATATGATGCTCCTGTAGCTGGATGATCTGGCCCCCCTCGATTCTCAGGGCTTTGCCGTTAATTATCGCATCGGCGACGATGCGCCTGGCTTCTTCGAGAATACGGCCAAATGTTTGCCGCGACACACCCATCTGGCGAGCTGCGGCTTCTTGGTATAGTCCTTCCAGATCAGCAAGTCGTATCGCTTCAGCTCCGTCGAGGCCCAGTGATACCTCGGTGAGGTTCCTGGCTGGAACGCCAGCTGGCTTGAGAACGCTCGTTGACAAGCCACCACGAACACGGCGGTGGTTCAGCGGGCGCGGCATATATCAGGCGCCAGCCTGAGCTGCTGGTTTTACCTCAGCCAGCGCAAGTTCCATCTCCGATGCAAGGCCTTCGGAAAGCTTTCTAACTTCTTCGGGAAGTGATTCCCAGCGGAGCTCCCTTGCCTGCGCCACTTCTTTGCGCCACGGGAAGCGCGCGAGCACAGGAATGCCCAGAGCTTGCTCTATCGTCGAACCTTCGAGCGATTCAAATAAAGGGTGTTCAGCACCACAAGCGGGGCATACCATAGTCCCCATATTCTCGACTACTCCCAGAACCGGGGCGTTGACCATACTGGCCATCTTAACCGACTTGGACACGATCATCGATACGAGTGACTGAGGAGTAGCCGCTACGACCACGCCCGCAATCGGCAGTTTGTTAAAAGCTGTAAGCTGCACGTCACCAGTTCCCGGTGGAAAATCCACAATGAGATAATCGAGCTCGCCCCAGTTTACATCGTCCCAGAACTGCTCCACCGCCTTTGACAGAAGAGGACCGCGCCAAATTACCGGCGTTGCCTCATCACCCACGTAGAAGTTGATGGATACTACTTTGATACCGCTTTCGCTCGTTATGGGAATAAGGCGATCGCCCTCTGATTCTCCCCTGAACGACGAAAGACCAAGTAGCCTGGGTACGCTCGGGCCGGTGATATCGGCGTCTAGAAGGCCGACTTTAAGACCCTTCGCTGCCAATGCCTGGGCAAGCAGTACCGCTACTGTTGATTTGCCCACACCGCCCTTGCCGCTTGCGACACCGATGACCTTCTTGACGAGTGCTCCTCCCGACGGCTTGTCGTCGACGGGGGTTGTTTGTATTTGCATTGCTACCTCTCCGTACACCTATATAGTACAACGGGACGCTTCCTGAAGCGGGGTCCCGGCTCTGACCAGCATCGTTGATATTCCCGCTGCAATCAGTGCTTCTCCAGCCTTCATGCCAACATCAGCAGCGTGCAGCTCTGTAACGCCGTGTTCCGCCAAAAGCGTTACAGCGCCGAGTCCAGCGTCAGTCTCAGCTCCGGGAAGCCCACGGATGTATTGCAGGCAACCACCAGCATCATCAAACAGCGCGAACCACGCAGCCTTGCCGAATATTGTAGAAACGACCTTTTTATCGTCGGTGGGAACCGCTACTATCATACTAATTTCCTCACCTTTGGTTAAGAGGCATACGCTCTAGTGATCAGATATCGAAAATATGGGCATATGCCAATATAGTCAAGGGCTTATCACAATTTCCTTGTGTGTAACAAGCATATTTTTAAAGCCACTTGACCCCGACACGGACAGGCTCTAGCCTTATATGGCATGAACACTAGTATTAGAAAAATAAGGGAAAATATACTGACAAAAACCCTTGGGATCGGAGTATTCCTCGGCTTTATCGCGTACATTCCGAGCGTGCTCGCCGCGTATTTCGCGAATATGTGGCTTGTAGTCGTCGTTGATACGCTGGCTCTGCTAATCGTCTGCGTAGTCGTATTCCTGCCTGCGATACCGTTTCCAGTGAAGCTATCTGTGTTTGTGGGTAGTTCGCTCCTCGTTGGAGTAGCGGTTATAGCAGCGGCCGGTCCGCTTGGAGCGGGCTATATTTGGTTGCTGGTCGCCGTTGTATTCTCTGCCCTGTTCGGCAGGACTCGCGCGATTGCGCTGACGGTGGCAGCTACTGTTTTTATAATGCTAGCCTGGGGTATTGGCGTTGCTACAGGGAAGCTTGACCATGGTGTAACGCCGTTGATTGTAATCGTTATATCAGTGAGCCTGTTTGCGGCATGCGGCTTGATGGCATTCGTCATATCACGTTTGATTTCCGGAATCCTGGACGCGTACGAAGAGAGTCAACGTCTTGCCGACAGACTGGCTGCCGAACTCGATTCTTCAAACAGCATGCGG
>JAFGUM010000245.1 GCA_016938515.1 Spirochaetales bacterium
AGAACACCCAGTGCTCTCGCCGCCGATAGTTCCCAGTTTGACAGCCACGGACCCGTTGGATCCGTGGGCGAGCTGTCCGTATGGCCCTCTATCCTGAACGTTCTTCCCGTCAGCTCTTCTGACTTGAGCAGCTCGGACAGGCGTACGAGCATCGTCCTCGTCTCGTCGATGTTAATATCGGCGCTCGCAGGCCTGAAAAACGCGTCGGAGGCGAGCGATATGACGAGGCCGCGTTCGTCCGAGCTGACCCTGACCTTGTTTGACTTTATTTCGGGCTGGAACAGGGAAACCGCCTTCTTTTTGGCGGTTGCGAGCATTTTGCCCTTTTCCATGGACGGCAAGCTGTTTATCGAGTTGCCCAGTTCCGACAGTTTGCCAACCGTAAGCGTGTTGCCGCCCGTAGACCCGCCCATGCCTATATTGTTGAGGCTGGAAATCATCTGGTTGAGCTGAACAACATCCACCTCGGTAACATCGAACAGCGCGACGAAAAAACAGAGCAGTAGCGTAACCATGTCTCCATAGGTGACTATCCACTCCGCGAGACCGCCTAGCTCCTGCTTCTTCTTCGCCCGTGCCATGCCGCTACCTCACGCCGCGGGGTGAAGCTCTTCGAGCTTTTTCTGCGCTTCTGGCGACAGGTACGACGACAGCTTCATCTGGAGGATATGCGGGTTGTCACCCTGCTGGATTGACAGGACGCCCTCTATGATCATCTCCCGAACCTTGGACTCGGCCGCGTCTTGCCCCGCCAGCTTGCCCATAAGCGGCATAATGAGGAAGTTGGCCATCATGGCGCCGTAGTACGTGGTAATAAGGGCTACCGCCATGTTCGGGCCGATGCGGCTTTTGTCCTCAAGGTTTTTCATCATGGCTATGAGACCCTGGACGGTACCGAGCATACCCATACCAGGTGCCAGCTTCGCCCACTGGTCGAGCATCTTGAGCCACTTGCCGTGACGCTCATTCATCTGGTTGAGTTCCGTCTCCAGGATGGTCTTGATGACCTCAGGGTCTGTAGAATCTACGACCATCCTGAGACCGCGCTTCATAAACGCGCTGTCCACGCCCTCTATCTCTTCTTCCAGAGACAGGATACCTTCGCGCCTGGCCCGCTCCGACAGCGACAGCAGCGACTCGGCTATCTTCATCTCGCCAAAGTCCGGCACCTTGAAGGCCATGCCGATGATCTTGAAGATTGCCGTCATCTCCTTGATCGAGTAGTTCATCAGCAGCGCGAAGAAGGAGCCACCTATGGTCATCAACGCCGAAGCGGGATCCAGGTAGGTGGTAACCACGCCGCCCGACGCGTACATGGACGCGATTATACAGAAAAAGCCCGCGCCTATGCCGATGATACTCGCCAGATCCATCCGCTACTCCTCGTTCTTGAACGCCCCGATGAGGCGACGATATTCAACGATCTTGCTGATAATGTCCTGTACGCTCTCTTTGACGGTAACGCGCTTTCCCGATAGCATGGCTATCGACGTGTCCGGTACCCGCTCAATATACTCGATCTGATGCGGGTTTAACCAGAACTCAACGCCGGACAGCCTTGTCAGTTCTATCATCGTTACCTCCATGAGCTAGTAACGCTCGTTATTACCTCTTGAGCGTCAGCAGTTCCTGCAACATCTGGTCAGAAGTCGTTATGGTCTTTGAATTGGCCTGAAAACCCCTCTGGGTTACTATCATATCAGTAAATTGCTCCGCCAGATCAACGTTGGACATCTCGAGAGCTCCGGCGATGAGCTTTCCCTTGCCGGCTATACCGGAGGGGCCAATATTGGCCATGCCGGAGTTGTTTGACGCGACAAAATTGGTCTCACCGGACTTCTCGAGCCCGTTGGGGTTGGTAAAGGTCGCCAGGGCGATCTGCCCGAGCGTTCTGGACGAACCGTTGGAGTACACGGCGGTAATCATGCCAGACTGGTCAATCTTGAAGTTCTCAAGGTAACCCATGCCGTAACCGTCCTGCTCGAACACCTTGGTGCTTGACGCCTCGGCAAACTGCGTTACCGTGTTGAGGACGCTGCCTGCGGTTCCCAGGTTGAGCGCGAAGGTCTGCCGCGTTGGCTCCCCGCCCTCACCCGCGGTCGCGTTGGCTACGTCGAAAGCCACGTTCATCGACAGCAAGCCTTCCTCGGCTGAGGGATTACCCTGACCGTCGATAACGCGTGTCAGCGTACCCAGATTGCCAAACTCAACGGTAAAGGTGTTGCCAGCCAGGGCTTCAGGGTTAAGCCCGACGGCTGGATTCGTAGGAGTCTCGGCTTCTGGATCTATGGTAACGGTGCCCTGCCACTGGTTGGGCTGACCAATAACCTTGACGAACTCAACGCGCATCGTGTGTTCCTGGCCAAAGGAGTCGTACACCTTCTCCTCCACACGCCAGGTACCCTGCCTGATAGTCTCTGCGGCCGCGCCTTCTGGAATTTCCGGCAAGCGCTTGTCAAGGTTGCACGCGAGGTACACTTGTTCCGTTGCCCGGGCCGGATCCTTGGATCCTACCGGTATAACGAGGTCTTCTATTGCACCCGATGTGTTGAGCACTTCCACGCCGTTTACCACCTCGGCGTTCCAGCCCTGCACGCGGAGTCCGTTACCCGGGTTGACGAGCAACCCATTGGAATCCAGCCCAAAGGCTCCGGCCCTCGTGAACAGCGTCGCGTCACCCTTAGCGAGCACGAAGAAGCCGTTGCCCTGGATCGCGAGGTCCGTCATTATTCCGGTAGTCTGGAGGGAGCCTTGCGTGTGAATCGTGTCTATGGACGCGATAGACATGCCAAGGCCGATTTCCTTGGGGTTGATGCCGCCGACTTCCTCGGTAGGCCTGGCGGCGCCGGACATTTGCTGGTACAGCAAATCCTGGAAATTTGCGCGGCCTTTTTTAAAGCCTGTCGTGTTGACGTTGGCGATATTGTTGCCGAGGACGTCCATGCGAACCTGGTGGTTCTGGAGTCCGGCGACGCCTGAATACAACGAGCGCATCATGACGGCGCCTCCTTACTCTTCGACTTTGCTGACCTGGTCGAGGTCATAGAACGAGCCGTTTACCATGACGAGCGGAAACTCGCCGCGTACTACCTGTGAAACCTTGCCGTACACCGCCCGCTCGCCGTCCAGCACCTCTACGGTGTGCCCGAGCAGTGACTGTGCTTCGCTTGAATTGAGCACACCGGAGAGCTTGCCAAAACTCGTAGCCATGTTGGTCATCTGCTCAAGCGACGAGAACTGCGCCATCTGCGCTATGAATTCCTTGTCCTGCATGGGATTTGTCGGGTCCTGGTGCTGGAGCTGGGTTATGAGAATCTTGAGGAAATCGTCCTTGTCCAGGTCCGCTTTGTACGCCTTGCCGCCGCCGAGTTCCTTGTTGAGCGCGTCAACCTGCAGCCTGGTCAACGAAGCGTCGGTCTGGTTCATCCTCAGGTTAATATCCATCTATCGCTCCTTGCCTTACACAAATACGTCGAGCAGCCCATCGCGCCCACTCGTAGCCAGCGCGGGAACAGCCGCGTCCAGCGCTTGCAGCGAAGCGCTCAGGTAGGGTTTGTCTTCCGCGTCTCCATGCTTGGCATCACGGCCATCATGACCCGCACCGTCCATACCGTTGCGCACTTCCACTTCCAGTGAAGTCGTTTCAAACCCGCTCTCTGCGAACGCGTCTTTTAGCGCGCTCAACGATGATCGGAAGGCCTCGCCCGCTATTTCGGACTCAACCACAATCTTGCCACTTATCTGCTTTTCGGCCATTCTGAGCTCGATCTTGACGCCCCCAAGGGATTCCGGCTCAAGTCGAAGGCGTATCAGCCCGGTGCCGCCGTCGCGAAGCACGACCTGGGCGGAGCGGACTATATCGGTGGCGCCGTCGCGTATGCGGGAAGCCAGCGATTCACCGAACGTCTGCGACGCGCTCCGTGGGTAGTCTTTGACCGTCTGCGGCGCTGTATCAGGC
>JAFGUM010000246.1 GCA_016938515.1 Spirochaetales bacterium
CCGTAGCCTTGGTAGATTGGTACGCCGAACGAGGCGAAAAACTCCTGCTGCTTTACATCAAGAAGAGCGCCTCCCCCAACGCAGAACTCGATGTTCTTGCCAAACACCATGGTCTTGACCTTTTTGAATATGAGGGCATTGGCCAGCGCGTGTACCGGAGCGTTTCGCACCACGGTGCCTAGAGTGGGCTTGTGAAAGCCATCACCGTTGAGAGCGATACCCGCCCGTATACCAGCCTTGAACAGAAATTCGATAAAGCCGCCCTTTTCTTCTATGCCGGCTATGATCTTCTTCATGAAATTGCCAGAGAGGGCCGGCACCGTAAGCAAGAACTTGGGCTCCACCTCGCGCAAGTTAATTGGTATGTTGCGCAGGATGCCCATGCCGCCCCCGCGCGCGTCAACGAAGTACAGGGCCAGACCGCACAGCAGGCCGGCGTAGATTCCAACCGTGTGCGCGAATGAATGATCAAGCGGCAGTATTATAAGCGTGGAATAGTGGTAGATATCTCCAAACAGCTCGACGCCGTCGTGGCAATTGGCGTAATAGTTGAGGTGCGTGAGCATTATACCCTTGGGGTCGCCCGTGGTACCGCTCGTGTAGCTGATGGTTACCACGTCGTTTTCGTCTACGGCGGCTACTCGCGTTTCCAGCTCAGCCCGCCTCGTTGAACCCGGCGCCTCCAGCGCGGCTGCGCCTTCTGCGATGGCCGTAGACATCAGTACGGCTTTGTCACGCGGGTATCCTGCGGTGGCGCACGCCGCGTCCAGAGCCCGCTCGTCATCGTCAATAAACACGACAAGCGGCTCGAGTGAAGCCTGTACGAGGGCTGACAGCACCTTGTCTATCTGATTTTTTGTGGTGATGAAAGCGCGGGCGCCGGAGTGTTGTACCCGGAACGGGATTTCCTCTGCCAGGAGCTTTATCGACAGCGGCACTGAAACGAGGCCGGCAGACAACAGGCCAAGCTCGCCTATGATCCATTCCGGGGAACCTTCTGCCAGTACTACCGCGGCATCTCCCGCCGCGAAGCCACGGCCGATCAACCAGGAAGCGAACGAGCGAGCGCGTTCCCTGGTCTGGGCGTACGTGACCGTTTCCCAACCAGCATCCGTCTTTTTAAGCGCGTACGCGTCGTTGGCGTACGTTACAGCCGCGTCGTCGAGCATCGCCAGAACGGTTCTCTTGTTCATCTGATTCTCCGCAAACAGGATACGGGGAGCTCACGGCTCCTCATGAACGAGTATACTCTGTAATGGTCGTTGCAATCGAGTTAGAATTCAGGTATTTAAAGCACGATGCTGTACCGCTTTAGATGACACTGCAAACGCTACTTACAGCACCTATCGCGCGCTTGCTATGATAGCCTCTACGCGCTCTGTCTGCGCGGGGTAGAGGTCGGAAGGAACGGCCGCTGCTCCTACCGCCACGAACACCATATGGCGGGCGCAGTCGCTGTTGTCCCCTGTGCAGTACCTGCTTTTGAGCAGCTGCGCCGTGGCGGGCTTCTCCATCATTTTGTCATTGAAGAATGGACACTTGGCTAAACATTCGCAATCTGCCATACGGGGCTCCTTGTAACGAACTATGCTTCGAGCATCGTACCCGAGTATCGTACCAAGGATGCTTTCACGCAAGATGTAAATAGGATTAGGCCGACACTGGTCAAGAAGCACTCGACGATACGGTCACGATGCGCGATACTAACGGGGCGAGAGGTGCGATGATGCTGCAAATAAAACGCCCCGACGGATTGCCCGGCCGAATCGTAAGGGAATTACTGGTGTACTCGGGGCAGTTCGCGCTGTTCTACCTCATCATGGGCTTTAGCCGCGCTGGCGGCGGATTTCTGCTTGAAACGATGAGCATGGCACTGATCGGAGCGCTGGGAATCCAGGCAGCGCTGCTCGGCGCGTACGGGCACAACCCCGCGATACGGTTGACAGCGTCATTCATCACGCCCGCCGTCTATTCGTTGATGACCAGCGCTACTGGCCCCGGCTTTGCGCTCGACGCCGTATTTGCAGCTTTCTGGGCGTTCAGCGTGGTAACGGCAGTATTCGTTACAGTCGCTATATCAGCAAAAAGCCGCCTTGCCGCTTCCTTGTTTGACTTTCTGGCTTCTGTAGCGGGCGCGGCATCGTTCGCGGCTTTATACTTCTACTACGTTACGGCGGATACGATAGACGGTATGATTCGATCTGGCCTTGGTGGCTCGATTGACGCGGCGGTGGAGCTCGCGATACCCGGAATCGTGGAGTGGGTACCCGTGTTCACGTCTCATCCCGGAAACCTGTTTGTTATTTTCAGCGCCCTGCTGCTGATGCTGGCCAGCGCTCTGGCCAGACAGGAAACCCTGCGCACAACCTACCGTATCCAGGACTTGTTCGGTCGTTACGCGGACGTAAAAAGCCGCGACGAGGTGATTGCGGGAGCCACAGCCAGGCCAAATCGAACGGAACTCTGCGCGCTGGTCATTGGCATACGAGGTTTTACGGACATCCTGGCCGCCAACGAACCCCAGCTCGTCATTGATATGCTCAACGCGTGGTTTGACAGGCTTTCAGAACTCATGAGGCGACACGGAGGCATCGTGGACGCGTTTACGGGAGACAGGGTTACGGTGCTATTCGGCTTGCGGCCAGGGAAGCGACAGCGAAAAGCCAGCACCATCGTATCCCCGTGCGAAAAAGCGGTATCAGTTCTTATTGAACTGCAAGACTCTCTGCCAGCGCTGCGCAAGGAATTGCGACAGCGAGACCTCCCCGACCCCAAAGAGTTCGACGCGGGTCTGCATTTTGGAGCGACCATCGTAGGCATAGTAGGGTGCGACCGGCGCAGGGAGTTCACCGCCCTGGGAGGCGCTGTTAATATAGCGGTGCAACTAGGGCACGCGTGCGCGACGCTCAAGAGCCCTTGTGTCGTTTCAGAAGCCGCCTATTCGCGCCTGGAGCCCAGCACCCAGCATCGCTTCAAGGCTCTCGCCCGCATACGGATTCAAGGCTCTGACACGCCGCTCAAGGCATACGGATTTGACTCGACCGGCGGCGTGTGATACTAACTATACCAGAGAGGAGTAGCCGATGAAACTGCTGTACCTGCTCATACTCTTGCTCGTTGCAATCGTAGCCGTACTTTTCGCGGCCCAGAACAGCGCGCAGGTAGCTATCAGCTTTTTTGCCTGGACGGCGACGGGCTCACTGTCGCTCGTTCTCATACTGACGCTCAGCCTGGGCATCCTGATAGGCATTCTTATAATGGCTCCGTCCGCTTTCAAGCGCACGATTCAGTCGTCAGGCTTGAAGCGAAAGCTGTCCAGGATGGAAAAAGAGAAAAAGAAGCTGAGCGCACAGAACAGCCAGGCCTCCGAGGCAGAGGCCACGCCCAAGATCAACGACGGCTCGGCATCACCGCCTCCAGGCTTATCGTAACAAAGGAAAGCCAGCTATGCGCCACACCGGGCGATTGGACAAGGCATTAGTCTCACGGCTAGAGGAGTTCGCCCACGCCCTCGTAGACCCCGTTGCCGCGCGGGTAGCCATAGCCCCGGATCGCCCGGAACGCGGCTACTGGTTCGGCGGTGGCTCCATGGCGGCTGGTCCGGATGGGATACTGTACCTGACCGGTCGCTACCGTAGTGGCGGCGATTCCAGAACAGGCCTGGACCTCGGAGATCGCGGCCGGGAGCTGGCTGTATTCGCGTCAACAGACTCGGGCACATCATGGATCAAGGTTCTATCGCTTGACAAAGCTGCCGTTGCTCCCGAGGGTAGCGAAGCGCTTTCCATCGAGGGTTCGGCAATCAGGTATACCGGCTCGGGCGTGGAGCTGTTCGTCTCGTCTGAAAAGCGCCTCCCGTACCCTGCCTCCGTCGAAGCGTATAAAAAACCGGGAACGGGCGTATGGTCCATCGACAGGCTCAAAGCCGCGTCCGTATCCGCGCTGGTTGGCGCGAAAGCGGAAACGGTGGTATCCTGCGCCAGCCCGGAAACGCTCCATATCAAGGATCCGTACCTGGCTCGTGGCGGCGATGGCTCCACGTTCCTGTTTTTCTGCCACCACCCGTTCAACTGGTCGTCCAGCTCAACAGGATACGTAAAAATCGACGGCACAAGCGGAGATCCCGCGGAGCCCGTCTTCGACTGCTACCCACGCGGCCTCACCTGGGACGTTGCCATAACCCGCGGCACCTGCGCCATTCCCGTACCCGCATCTATTGCCCCCTCTGGCGTCGGTCTTGTTTTCTACGATGGAGGAGAGTGCCTGCGCAACCTGGACGAGCACGAACAAGCCAGAAAGCGCCCGCGGGGGTATTCGTGCGAGGAACTCGGGGGCCTGGGGTACTATACCGATGGTGACCCGACATCCTTCTACCGCGTATCCACCCTGTTTCCCGAGTTCGTCAGCCCGGACGGCACCGGGTGCCTGCGCTACGTCGACGTGCTGGTGTCAGACAGTGAATGTATCGCCACCTGGCAGCAGTCCAGACCCGACGGATCCCAGGCGCTGATGATAAACAGGCTCAGGGTGTAAGAGGGGACGTGGCGCGTCCGAGGTAGCGGCCAAGATGAGGATCCATCCTCGTCGTATGGTTGAGTAGCCAGTCCACGACGAGCAGGTGCGTACGGAAAGCCGTATACACCTGATGTTCGCTTACTGTTCCCACTTCACCAACCAGCTTTTTGAATGACAGCCTGAAACGATCGTGCTGGCTTTTGTGGTTATCGTAAAAGGGGTAGCCACAAGCGCGCATCAGGCTTTCCTCAGTCTTGAAGTGTACGTCAATATACCGATCGAGAAACTCTATGACCGCCCCCGTCTTCTCAAAGCTCTCTTCGTCTATCATACGCATCAGGAGAGCTACGGCCTTGAACAATTTCTGGTGATGCTGGTCTATAACAGCGTGGCCGATGGCGAACTCCCTGCTCCAGACGGGGTATATCTTCATCTCGACGGCGCACTCGTGCTCGCCGGTGGCTTCATAGCGCTCGCAGCGCTTCAGGTACAGGGCGGCGGGGCCGTCCTGGGGAGAGGTTGCCAGACAGCGCTCGAGAAGGTGCCTGGCTTCGGGAATATTTTGATAGTGGTAGGAAGCCATCGCCAGATCAAAATCCGACCTGCACGCCTGCTTTCCTAGCCGCAACGTTTCGGGATCCGCAGAAAAAACCTCGTAAATCGACAAGGGCACCATCTTGCCACGTACAAGAATACGGTCCACGAACCTGAAATCAAACAGCTCCGGGTGACGCACGTGCACGATCGTGTTCTCGCTTATGAGAATATCGACGCCGTAGACCTTGGTCGCGTTTTCCATCCTCGCCGCTATGTTTACCGCGTCACCGACGATGGTCACGTCTATGCGATGGGGAGCTCCTACTACGCCTAAGGCAACAAAGCCCGTGTTAATGCCGATACCGGCGCCCAGTGGCACCTTGCCAGCAGCGCTTCTCGTCTTGTTCAAGGCATCGATGGTACGCACGATATCAACAGCGCAGGAGACGGCAGCCTCGACGTCTTCAGGAAACACGGCTAGCAGCGCATCGCCAATATACTTGTCTACGTAGCCACCGTACCCGGCAATGACTGGCTCTATGGCTCCAAACCACTCATTGAGGAGCCCGAGCGTCTCATCCGGTTCCATTGCTTCAGACATCGAAGAAAAATTACGCAGGTCTACGAACATCAGCGTAACCAGCACTTCGGCGGAGTTTCCCGGTTGTAGTGTTTTAGCGTCCTCTGTTCCGAGTAGACGAAGGGCAGCCTGGGGAACAAATCGGTTCATCGTGGGGGTATGCATTAAAAATCCTTTGCGCTCCAGAGCCAGTAAGTACAGCGGCCAGATATATTAGTATTTTACTATGCTTTACGAATGCTGTCAAACAGTCACGCCCGGAACGCTGGTTACACAGCGCCAACCAAGCGCCACCACGGCACCAGGATGAATGTAACATACAGCGGCATCACCAGGGCCATCACCAGGCCAAACGCTACCGTGTCGCGCTGCCCATAGTAGCCCTTGCCCGCGCCCATCATGATGGTCACGTGGTGCACCGGCAGCACATACTGCATCGTTATTACTGAGTACACGAGAAGCCCTACGAGTTCTGGGGGGATGACGTCAGCCGTCGCGATAGCGAGCGCGGGTATGGCTACCGACATCGTCGTAAGAGCGCTGCCGAGTACCAAATGTAGTCCCATCACGACGACAACCATCCCGGGGAAATACCAAGGAGATGAAGCACCAGGAAGGGCGAGCAGCACGGCGTCGTTGAGCCGCTCCGCAATGCCATTTGACGCGAGCGTGGGACCTATGGAGAATGCCGCCGTCAGAAACAGCATCAGAGCCGGATCTATTTCACGAAGGTCTCGAAAGCTGATAGCCTTGAGCGCAAACAGCACCGCAACGGCGATTATCCCGCACCACGCGGCGGAAACCCCGTGTACAGAGCCACTCATCCACGCCGCTACCAACGCTACCGCTACGAGCGCTACCGTCTTTTCGCGGATAGATAACGGTGCAAAGGCACCAGACAGCCCCGATCCACCGGTGCTCGCTTCGTACCCGCTGAATCTACGGTTGGAAACGCGAAACAGTCCGACTATCGCCACGTACGAAGCGAGCGTGACTACGAGCGATGGAACGAGCATGAGCTCAGCCCATCGAAGGTACGTCATCGACGAACCCGTAAGCCCGAGTGCCGCGCCGTTGAGCACGACGTCCCCAGTGAGCGTCAGCATTGACGTACCCGTAGAAGCCACGAAGACGCTGAGCAGTAGTGCCCGGCGCTCCCTGTCGTTACAGTCCGTGCCGGCAAGGTACGAGGCGTAGAGCGACGACAGCACTATAACCCGTGGAAAGGGCTGGGGAATGAACACGCTGAGAATGGTTCCAGCAACGAACGAAAAGCCGATCATCGCGCGTGGCGACGCTGCAAAACGGCCGAACGCCACCCTAATCAGCCGCGTTGACAGCCCGCTACCCGAAACCGCCGCGGCCAGTAGAAAGGCCGAAGCTATAAGCAGGAAGTTTTCTGACAGTGGAAACGCGAGTACGAGCGCAACGGGAGCATTCCCCACGAACAGAAAAACCGCTATGAGCCACAGCGAAGCGACGGTACGCGCGGTGTAGCCGCTCGCCCAGGCAATGACTACCTGAGCAAGCGTACCCAGCAAAAAAGATCGGGCGATATCCAGTTCGAGCGGTCTCAGGACCATGGCTCCGAATGGCAGGCAGAACGTAGCCAGCGCGAGGATTGGTCGTGGCGCCACCCATTGCATAGTGGCCCTGAAGCTTGTCGTACTCGGTGTATTCTTCATGGCAACGGGCTACTATACCCGCCCGAACGCTATCGTGTAAGCCACCTGATAGTTTCCTTGTTAAACAGTTCTGTCCCCTTGCCACCCGTCCCCGGCGTCGATATCTTCTTGGCATGCAGTACGAATCACTGGACGGCGCGGCGCCCGAAGGGGCCGTGACCGAGATGATTCCTCCTGGCGGCGAACAAAAAGAATCGCGCGCGCATTCAGGGGAAATCATGGCCGGGGCGGCGTTAAAAACGCGCCTCATATCACCGGTACTGGCAACGTTCCTCGGGGCTATGATCCTGGCGAACGTCGGGGGAATGATGTTCTATCCCCTTCTGCCTTTGTACCTCAGGGAACTGGACGCCGGCGTATCCGACATCGGTATCTATTTTACGCTGTCGATGATCGTGCCCCTGGCTATGCAGATAGCCGGCGGCTGGGCCAGCGACCGCCTTGGCCGGCTAAAGTCTGTAGCCATCGGCTCCGTAGCCGGAGCAGTAGGCTGGATAGGCGTTATCCTGGCGCCGAGCTGGGGCTGGCTCCTCGTTGGCCAGTCTATCGGCGCAATCGCCGGCGCCTTTGTCGCGCCGAGTTTTGACGCTTTCATAGCCGAACAATCCGACGAGAAAAATCGCGCCAGGGTATTTGCCGTGAGTCAGACCATATTCCAGGTCGTCGCGGTAATAGGCCCCCTGGCTGGTGGTCTTGCCGTCAAGACGCTCGGGTGGAAGGGCCTTATCCTTATCGCCGCGGGTCTGTACTTTTCTGCTACGGCTATACGCCTGTACCTGGCACGAACCCACAAGCCCGCGATCAAGCCATCGGGAACGCTGTCTCTCAAGGACTTTGGCGCATCATTTAAAACCATGGGAACGCTCGCCCTGTCTGGCGGATTGATCACCTGGCTCATCATTTCAGACGGGGTCAGGGACATATCGATGGGTTTGTCAGGCAACCTCCTGCCGGTCTTCTTGCAGGAGCAGCGCGGTATCGACATAGCGACGATAGGCCTGCTCAACGCGCTCCTGGGCGGAGCGAGCATGCTCGTGATGATACCCGCCGGACACTTCGCTGACCGCTTTGGCGAACGCTACGCTATTGCGGCTGGCTACACAACGGCGTTTATAGCCTTTGCCCTGATGCTGCTCGTTCCATCACCATGGGCAGCCGGCGCGGCCTTCATTATTTTTGGCATGGGCATAGGTATGCTATCGCCTGCGTACCAGAGCCTCATATCAAAAGCCGTTCCGGAGCACCTTCGCGGCATCGCGTTTGGCTTCCTTTCAACGAGCAATGGCTTTATCGCCCTGCCAGCTCCCTGGCTCGGCGCGATGCTGTGGAAGGGCGTTGCGCCTATAGCGCCATTCTGGATCACGGCCTCAGCCATGCTGCTGATAGTCCCACCGGTGCTGGCCAAGTTCAAGCTCCCGGCGGCCACCATCGCAACCGAAGCAGCGGCGGAACGGCAAGACACCGCGTAAAAAAAACGGAGATCTCAGCCGAGGACGATGGAGGCAATCGCCTCAGCGTAGATCTCCGTGCATACCCGTATTTCATCAAAGCTCAGCCGCTCGTCGGCTTGGTGGCACAGGTCCAGCATATCCGGGGCTATGGGCCCGAACGCTACGTGGTTTGGCAGGGCTTTGGCGTAGGAGCTGCCTGGCGCGCGTATACACTGCCCCGGCTTGCCGGTAACGCTGGCGTACGCGCGCATCAGCGCCTGCACGAAAGGCTTGTCCTTAGGCACGTATACCGCGGGCATGAACGATTCCAGCCGGAATGTGTAGCCATAGCGGGTGGAGACGGAGCCAAAAGCCTTCTCAACGTCAGCCAGGCTCTGTCCCCACGCTGTTCGTATGTTGACGCCGAGGGTGATGCCGTCTGCGTTGTAGATCGCTATATCAGGAGATACAACGGTGGGTCCTGGCAGTTCTCCGTCTGGGTCTGGAGCGCCTTCCTGCAAGCCGAGGGCGGTGCCGCGGTGGTCGCTTCCCAGCGCTTTCACGACAAACTCCGCCAACCCGTTGGCGCCAATGTCGGCGAGCACCGCGCAGAGCGAATACAGCGCGTTTGCTCCGTGCTCCGGCGTCGACGAATGCGCCGCCCTACCCCCGGAAACCAGGCGTACCCTATCGTCAACGCCGCCTTCTATAGATACCACCGCCCCGGGCAAGTCCCGCTGCGAGCTGATGGCCAGTACAGCCGCCGCCATGACTCCGGGTCCCGATAGCGTAGCCCGCGCCATATCTGGCACCGAGTTGATGGAAGCTCCAGCCTCCAGCGATTCAAGCTTGAAATGCCCTACCAAGCCGGAAGAGCCAGGCGAAAAAGACAGCCAGGCGTCGCAGTAGCCGTTTTCTGCGTACACGAGCGGAAATTCGCCATCGGGTGTAAAACCAAAATCGGGCGGTTTGCAGCCAGGCTCAGCCAGCCAGGTACGCATATCTTCCCAGTCGACCTCTTCCATGGTACCCACGACAAACCTGATGCGTTTTTGTACTCGTGCACCGGAGGCGGCGATGGCGCGCACCGCGTGCAGGCACATGACGAGGGGGCCCTTGTCATCCTGCGTTCCCCTTCCCCAGACGGCGTCGCCGGCAATCTCTCCCCATGGCTCGTGAGTCCATGAGTCCCTGTCTCCAGGATCGACCACGTCAACGTGAGCCAGAATGCCCAGCGTCTCCGCGTCAGCGGATACACCGGGGTCATAGTCCGCTATCCCGACATCGCCATTTGCAGCGGTCGATGTTTCCAATCCAAAGCCGCGGGCCATATCCAGAAAGGCGCTCAAAGCGCGTCTGGCACCCCACCTGTCTGAAGATACCGACGGAATGGCGACGAGCCGCAGGATATCATCGTGGATCTCGCGCTCTCTATCGCGTAAATATTTAATAACAGAACCATGCATCAGATAGCTCCTTAGGGGGCTTCCATCGCTGCGCTATCGGGATACACCAGCCTGAACGCGAATGCTACCGCCAGACGCGCGTCGGCGTCGTCAAGCGACAGGCCGGATAGCGCTTCATAGCGTCTGAGCCTCGCGCGTATCGTGTGCCGGTGCACACCCGCATCGGCAGCGGCCGCGAGGGCGTTGCCGCCGTGGCGCAGATACGAAGCTACCGTTTCCCTGAGCTGCGGCCAATCCCGTTCGCGCTGTAGCTCGGGGCCGAGGCAGACCCGTACGAGCATAGCCGTATCGCCGCTGGCCAGAGCGGACAGCAGCCCGGCGGATGTTATTGTTTCGCCACCCGCAACCGTGTGCTCCTTACGCTGGCCAAAGACCATCGAGGCTATGGCCAGGCTAAGCTCACGGTATCCCACCCCGGGCGGCAGGGCGAGTAGCGGCAGGCTGGCCACATCGGCTTCTGCCAGCGCGGCAGGCCCCAGGCATACGGCCATCGCCTCGGCGTCGCAGGCTATTCCCGCCACACCGCGCTCTGCCAGTTCTACGATAAAGCCTGGGCCCAGGCTATCGGAAACGACGTCGCGCGCCAGCAGCACCAGATCTCCAGCGCCCACGGGTACCGCGTCTGCGGGAACAGCGACGCGCGCGAGCCAGCGCACCGTTCGCGCTGAGCCGGTTTTGCCCGCTTCGATCCAGACTGCGCTCAGCTCAGGAAGGCTCAGCAGGTCCGCTATCGACGGGAGCGCGCTATCGTGAGAGCCGCCGGTCATGAGGGCAGAGCCCCCTTGAAGTGACAAGCCACCCGGTGCGCGCCATCCACGCCTTCAACTGGCTGGAGCGCGGGCTCCTCTACGGCGCATCTCTCCACGGCGTACGGGCAGCGCGGCCGGAACCTGCAGCCAGACGGCACGCGCGACGGGTTGGGGGGCTCGCCTGACAGGAGCAGGCGTTTGCGCCCAGCCCTGGGTTCGAGCCGCGGCATCACGTCAACGAGCGCCCGCGCGTACGGGTGGGCGGGGTGCGATATAACGTCGTCGGCCGTCCCCTCCTCGACAATCTTGCCCAGGTACATGATGGCCACCCTGTCCGCGAGGAGCCAGGCCAGCGACAGATCGTGCGTAATGAAGGCGAACGCGAGGCCGTGTTTGTCACGCAGTGACGCGAGCAATCGTACTATGCCGGCTCGTACGGACAGGTCGAGCATCGATACGGGCTCATCCGCGACGATGAAGCGGGGTCCGAGTATCAGTGACGAGGCGATGGCCACGCGCTGGCGCTGGCCTCCGGACAGCTCGTGCGGGTATCGATCCAGGTAGTCCTTCGCCGGCTTGAGCCCTGATTCCTCCAGCGCGAGCACCGCCCGGTCGCGCAGGTCCCTGGAGGAACCCTGACCGTGGACGCGTAGTGGTTCTACAACTATTTCCGCAACCTGATCTTTGGGATTGAGCGACTGGTACGGATCCTGGTATATCATCTGGGCAGAGCGCCTGAAAGCCGTTAGCCTGCTCCTATCCATGCCGTACAGATTTTCTCCATCACAGGTAACCGTACCTGAGACGCGACG
>JAFGUM010000247.1 GCA_016938515.1 Spirochaetales bacterium
GCCGTTAAAATAGCGTCGCTGGCAAACCAGGATGACTCCCTGACCGATATCGACGACATGGCGGTATCTGTTGTATCAGAATGCGTTTCCAGCCTTACGGGTTCCGCGATAAACGCGTTTACAGAGAAAACGGGTAACCGCTCCATCCAGTCCGACGTCGCTGATGGTTCTTTTGGTCCCAAAGCCATAGCCCGCTTCCCCGCGGGTGATTTTGTGCGCGTTGGCTACGACGTTACCATTGATGGCTCTCCGTTCAAGCTATGGGAAATATACGCGCTTTCATTCGTCAAGGATATCGTGGCGGCGTCCGGCGTGCAGGCTCCGGCGGCCATGCCGCAGATGGGAGGCGGTATGCCGCAGGATACGATGTCAATGGGCGGACAGTCTGGTGGTGGCATGGGGTATCAGCAGCCGATGTATCAGCAGCCGATGATGGGTATGCAGCAGCAGGGTATGTACCAGTCTGCCGGGATGTCCCAGCCCAATGTGCAGCCGGTGCAGTTTGCGAATCTGGGCATGGGTGTGGCGGCTCAGGAATCTGGCAACATCGGCCTGATCATGGATGTGTACATGGAGCTCACCGTCGAGCTCGGTCGCACCAAGAAACTCATAAAGGACATTCTGGGCATAGGTGAGGGTACGATTATCGAGCTGGACAAACTCGCAGGAGAGCCGGTGGACATTCTGGTAAACCACAAGCTCATAGCCAAAGGCGAGGTAGTGGTTATCGATGAAAACTTCGGCGTCCGCGTTACGGAGATTGTTTCTCCCATGGAGCGGATGGCCGACTTTAGCTAGGTTGCTTTTTCTTTATTATCCATAGACTTGTTGCCATTTCCGCCGCATCGCTATACAATGGCGGGCGGAGGGGTCATGGATCAGTGCCTTCGTTTATGCCGGGTAGCGGTTCTGTGCCTGGTTGCCGTTGCGGCAGTTTCTGCGCAGACGCCAGCTGCTGAATCGACGCGGGAAACCGTAGCAACGCCTGCAACAGCCGTTGACGAGACAACCCTGACGCTGGTCGAAGCGGATGAAGTCGGCGCCGCCGATGGTGCGGCATCGTCTTCCATAGTGCCGTATTTCCTGCGCATGGTCCTGGTTCTGGGTCTCGTCATCGCCGCCATTTACGGGTTGTACGCGTTGCTCAGAAAGAATGCGCGGCCCGCTCCCGCCACCGATGCGTACCTGCGCGTACTGGCGACGACGAGCGTTGGCGCCGGACGAAGCCTGCACGTCGTCTCAGTGGGCGATCATGCATGGCTCATTGGTTCTACCGAGTCATCCATTACGCCGATAGCTGAACTCCAGGACAAGGAACTTATAGACGCTCTGGCTTTGAGGGCCGCGGAAGCTCCGGAAGCTCCACGGCGGGATTTTTCGTCAATACTCATTGATATGCTGGGGCGAAAAGGCTCGCGTACGGCTACCGCCGCCGATACGAGCGACTTTTTCCGTCGCCAGCGCGACCGTCTCAAAAAATACTAGGCTGGGTCCGGAGGCGCTCGTGCGTAGACTGTTTTGTGTGGCGATACTCCTTGCGGTGGCGACATCAGCGTTTGCGCAGGATGCCGGTGGTGGAACCTTTCCCGCGACGCCCGCCGATACGGCGCGTAGCGTGCCAGTACCGGTGGCAGAACCCACTACGACGCCCTTCCCCGGAGGAGCTGCCGATCCCACTACAGCCATACCCCAGAACCTCCCCGTCGTGCCATTTGTTGATCTGTCTGTGCGTTCACCGCAGACCGGCGGCGAGGTCGCGTTCAGCCTACAGCTCCTGCTTCTGCTTACGGTGCTTTCCCTGGCTCCCAGCCTGGTAATACTCGTAACCAGCTTCCTGCGCGTGTCCATAGTGCTGGATTTTGTAAAACGAGCGCTGGCGCTGCAACAGGTGCCTCCAGGGCAGGTGCTGATGGGCATCGCGCTGTTTCTGACGGTATTCATCATGTGGCCAACCCTAGACGAGGTGTATACGCAATCGATTCAACCGCTTGCTGAAGGCCAGATCGGCGTGGCGGAGGCGTACACGGCCGCTGAAAAGCCGCTCCGGCTGTTCATGTATTCGCAGATGCAGAGTGATCC
>JAFGUM010000248.1 GCA_016938515.1 Spirochaetales bacterium
CGTGTCTGGTCTCGGATACGGGAGCTTGCTCAGCGGTAGCGCCCACTGGGTGGCTGCCACCGGGATGGGTCCGGTCGCCTTGCCCATGCCGAACTCGGCTATGGTGAGTATCTCTGGGCGGTTGAGCGTCATCGCGAATGCCTGGCGCACGCGAACGTCGTCAAAAGGCTTGCGCGTCGTGTTGAAGCTGAAAATCCTCACGTTGAGGCCAGGCTTGTTCATTACGACTACGCTCTTGTCCTTGCTGGCCTGGCGAATGGTAGCGCCGTCGCTGATAGTAGCCATGTTGAGTACACCGGACTTGACGCCGGCGAGCAGCGACGCCTGCTCGGGGATGACGCGGTAGATGACCTTGTCGAGGTACGGGGCACCGGCTTCAAAATATGACGGGTTGCGGACCAGCGTCATCGAATTGTCAGGAATCCATTCCTCCAGCATGAAGGGACCCGTGCCGCCGGTAACCTTCTGCAGATTGCCGTTGGCTTCAACTACTTCTCGGGCTACGATGGATATGTTGTTCGACGTCAAGCTATCAAGAAGAGACGCCAGCGGCTCCTTGAGCTTGATGCTGACGGTGTAGCGATCCTTGACTTCTATCGAGGTGATGGTCGAGATGTACGACCTGCCCGGAGACGCCGTTTTGGGATCCAGGATGCGCTCAAGAGAGTACTTGACGTCGTCTGCGGTCATTTCACGGCCGTTGTGAAACTTGACACCCTTGCGGAGGTGGAAGACGTACGTGACGTTGTCGGGCAACTCCCATGATTCGGCGAGGTCTGGCACGACGACAAAATTATCGTCGAGTCGAACGAGCCTGTTGTACAGGAGGTCGATGCGGCGCATCGACGAGAACGCGGTGACGATGTGCGGATCAAGGCCGATAGCCTCCTGATCAACACCTATCGTCAGTACTTTCTCGCCTGGTGTCGCGGCAAAGGCTCCTGACCCGGCGAGAACCAGCATCGCCAGCACGGCGATGAGCAAAATTGACAGCTTCTTCATTTCAGCCTCCTACTAATACACTATGCAGTAAACCACGTTCACAGCGTGATGCTACCCAAAACTACGGGTTGCGACGCGCCCGTTACCGCCGGCAGGTTTCCTGGCCTGCCCATCAGAGACTCGTGCCCTATTACGGCGAAGGCGATTGCTTCTCGCGCCTGGTCTGGTACGCCGGCTGCCGCGCTCGTCGTCACGATGATGCCGTCGGGCAATCGGGCCTGTATCATGCCAAGCAGCGTGCGGTTGAGGGCGCCGCCGCCCGCGACCAACACCGTCGTTATGTCTGTCTCCTTCAATATAAAATCCCTGTACGCGGCGGCTATGGATTCGGCGGTAAACGCCGTTGCCGTCGCCACCCTGTCTTCAAAACCCAGGCCACGAGCCGTTGTTTCTTTAATAAAAGCGTTCGCGAAAGCCGCGCCGTACACCTCACGGCCAGTACTCTTGGGGGGCTTGCGGTCGAAGTATGGGTCATCCATCAACCGCTGTACTACTGATTCATCTACGGTACCAGCAGCTCCGTAACGGCCATCTGGGTCGAAGCGTTCAGCTCCGCCGGTGCCGTGGATGACCACGGCATCCATGAGCATATTGCCAGGGCCGGTATCAAAAGCAATGAGCTGATCCAGCGTGGCTCGCGCAGGAATCACCGTAGCGTTGCCTATGCCACCGATATTCTGGACTATGCGGCCTTCTGTATCAGAGCCGAACAGTATCGAATCTATGTACGGCGCGAGCGGAGCGCCTTCTCCACCAGCGGCCATGTCACGCGCGCGCAAGTCGGAGATTACGGGAAGCCCCGTTCGCTCGCGCAGTACGGCCGCTGAACCCAGCTGCAGCGTACCCTTCACCGGCAGTTCCCCGTCTGGCCCGGGAAAAGCAGCGGGCACCGGCGCGTGCCACACAGTCTGCCCGTGCATCGAAATAGCGTCAATACTGGAAACAGGCAAGCCCGAAGCTTCTATTACAAGCTTGACCGCGCGTGCGTACCATTCCGACAGACCATAGTGCACCAGGGTCAGGTCGTCGACGCGCGCGGTGTCCGGCGAACACAAAGCCGCGACTTTCTTACGAACAGCGTCAGAGTACGGCAGGTAGCGGTGGGCCACGAGCCCGGTTGACAGGACCGCTCCGTCTGGCCCCGTAACGATGCGTACCAGCGCCGCGTCAACTCCGTCGAGAGACGTCCCGGACATGAGGCCTACTATGTGGTGTTCGCTTTTGGCCGCGTAGTCAACCCTGAATCCAACGGATTCCATGCTGGCAGGCATCTGTATCATACTCCTCATCCGGTTGTAGCCGGAGCGTACATTCAACGTACCCTGAGTATATGGTATATTATTTCAACGCGCAACCAATATTTTTAGAATATTTATTTCATCGCGTTGGCTATCTCAAAATGGGTTGTATGCCGTCTGATCCTCCATTAGAATTCACCGGGTTCATGGAAGGAGGACTCACTATATGCTGGATACCCTTATACAAGGTGGTTCTCTCATAGACCCGGTCGCAGGCACCCTCATACCCTCCAACATAGGCATCTCTGGTGGTCGCGTCGCGTACGTTGGTTCAGGATCGCCGGAAGCCGGGCACGTCATAGACGCGGGTGGTTTGTACGTCTCTCCAGGATTTATAGACACGCACATGCACGACGAAGAACTAGACGACCCGAACACCATACAGCAAGCACTGGTACGGCAGGGCGTTACCACCGCCATCGCCGGAAACTGCGGCACGGGACCCTTGATGGAACGGTACCAGCCTGCGCGCGGTTCTCCCTGGCTCAAGCTGGCGTACCAGACAGGGCATACAGCTCTGCGCGAGGCGGTGGGCATACACGACGTCTACCGGCCGGCTACTGGGGACGAGATGGCGCGCATGCGCGGGCTCCTGGCAACC
>JAFGUM010000249.1 GCA_016938515.1 Spirochaetales bacterium
GCTACCCGGCCCCAGCGCCATTCTGATGGCTATCATGGCTTCCGGGTTTGGTGGACAGCGTTTCTCGTTCCGGGGTTACCTTCCCGCCGACACCGCGGGGCGAATCCGAGCGCTCAGGGAGCTTGAAGTGGCATCGGCGCGCGACGGTTCCACGCAGGTGTTCATTGAAACGCCATACCGCAACGACGCGCTTATTGACAGCGCCGCCAGAACTCTCGGCGATGACACCCTGCTCTGCGCCGCGACGGGATTGTCTACCCCCGATGAGTCGGTTGTGGTCATGAAAGCCGCGGCCTGGCGCTCGAGCACCCGAAAACCGGGCAAGACGCCAACGGTATTCCTTGTACTCGCGCGCGCAAAATCAGCCGCCCCCGCCCGTGTCACCGCCGATCAGGGAAGCGGGCGGCGAAAAAGCCAGCAAGGCGGAAGGCGCAGGGGCGCTTGACGATTTTCGATTGCCGGGTACACTTGGGTATGTATGCAGTCTCAAATAAATCTTAGATCACAGTACGAAAACGTCACCGCGGCCATCACACCGTTCGCGCAGGCCAAGATGGGGCTCAGGCCGGGGCAAACCGTCGTCAAAGTGGATACCTACAGCATCATCTGCGTGCCCTACAGGCTTTCCATGAATGGCGCCGTGCTCATCGCTTCGTTCTCGCGGGAGGAACTCGGGTTTTTTCAGCGTTTCGTCAACGGCCTGGCTGGTCTTACGCTCATTTTCCAGCCCGGCACGTCGCAAACTCCAATGAAGATCTTTGCCCGCTGTTTTTTGCGCTCGGTAACTCCCATGAAGGGCAGGGAGTCGGTGAGCCTCCTCGACGTCGTGTTCAAGCCGTGCCCGCCTGACCTCGAGACGATTCTCATAGATCACTTTATGCTCCTCGACAGGCTCAAGGTCGAGTACGAAGACTACAAGGGCAAATCCATATCAATAAACCCTACGAGCGCCAAGACCATGGGCTACAACAACTACTGCGTGGTTTCGTTCGCAGGGGCCCAAGCCAAGGTTGCGCTGTTTGCCCTGGCGAGCGATTCGCTGGACTTCCTGGTTCCCATGAACGGCCCCGAGCTTGAACAGGATAAACCCGTGCAGGTAAAGTTGTTCTTCCAAAGCTACCAATTTACCGTGACGGGTATCCTGTCAAACGTAACGAGGCTGCAGAATGGCGTCCAGAAAGCCAGAGCATCCGTGCAGTTTTCCACAGAATTGGTATCGATAATCGAGCAATACTGGTTCGCCGAGCGCTTCAGCGCAAAAACAAGCCCGTCTGAGTCCAATTGAGGCTGTCAACCCGCCAGCGCGGCCAGCTTCTCCCTTATGAACTCGCTCTTCTCGCGCAGGCCGATGGGCCCCGTGGCTATATGAAGAGCGTTGGGCTTGTGGGGATCCAGCTTGATTTTTTGCCCGCTTTCCCGCATCAGGCGTAAAAGCCTGTCTACCGAAATTTTTGAAACCTTTGAGAACTCTACCGTAACGAAGCCCTTGCGCTCCTTGAGCGTTGCTATCGATAGTTTTCTGCACAGCACTCGTATTTCAGCGAGGGCCAGTAGGCTCGACGCCTCTTCGGGCACCGGTCCAAAGCGGTCTTCGAGCTCCTTGTACAGCGCTTCCAGGTCGTCCTGCCCCAGTATAGAAGCTATTTTTTTGTATATCTCCATCTTTACGGCTTGCTGGCTTATATAGTCATCAGGAATAAAGCCAGAGTACTCCAGCTCCAGGTACGGCTCTTCCTCTGCGTTGTAGCCCTCGTCTGAAAGCCGCGCCACGGCTTCGTCTAGCAGCTTCAGGTAGAGGTCAAAGCCTACCGAGTATATATCGCCCGACTGCTCACGACCGAGCAGGTTGCCCGCGCCGCGCACCTCAAGATCTTTCATGGCTATCTTGAAACCGGAACCCAGGTCGGTAAAATCTGAAATTATCTGCAAGCGCTTCATCGCCATTTCCGACAGGGCTCTGCCGTCCGGGTAGAAGAGGTACGCGTAGGCGATGCGGTCTGAGCGCCCTACCCGTCCACGCAGCTGGTAGAGCTGGCTGATACCGTAGATATCAGCCCGGTCTATGATTATCGTGTTGACGTTTGGAATGTCTATGCCGTTTTCTATAATCGTCGTTGACACGAGCACGTGAAAACCCTGGTGTATGAAGCGGTGCATGATGTCTTCGAGCTCGTGGGAGTCCATCTTGCCGTGCGCCTTCTCCACCATCACCTCTGGAACGAGGCGCTGGACGAAGGCCACCGTGTCATCGAGAGACTGCACCCGGTTGTGCAGGAAAAACACCTGCCCGTCACGCTCAACTTCGCGGCGGATGGCGCTGGCTATGAGGTCCGGTTGAAACTCGTCTACGACGGTCTGTATAGGATGCCTGTTGTTTGGAGGCGTCGTGAGCACTGAGAGATCCCGTATCTTGAGCATTGACATGTGCAGGGTTCGCGGGATTGGCGTAGCCGTGAGCGTAAGGCAGTCTACGTTGGCCTTCAACTCCTTCAGGCGTTCCTTGTCCTTTACGCCAAAGCGCTGCTCTTCGTCTATGATGAGAAGACCGAGGTCCTTGAACGCGATGTCCTTCTGCAGGATGCGATGCGTTCCCACGAGTACGTCTATAGCGCCCGTCGCGAATCCAGCCAGCGTCGCTTTCTGGTCTTTCTTGTCGACAAAACGGGAGAGCATGCCAAACCGTACCGGCAGCCCCCTGAAACGCTCCTGGCAATTTTCGTAGTGCTGTTCCGCCAGAATGGTCGTTGGCGCAAGAAACGCGACCTGTTTGCCGCCCATAACAGCCTTGAACGCGGCGCGCATCGCAATTTCTGTCTTGCCGTACCCCACGTCTCCACATACGAGCCTGTCCATCGGACGCTCGCTCTCCATGTCGCGCTTGACGTCTTCAATGCACTTGAGCTGATCCTCCGTCTCCTCGTACGGGAAGGCGGCTTCAAACGCGGTTTGCCACTCGCCATCGGGTGGAAAGGCGAAACCTCGCGCCATCTTGCGCCTCGAGTATATGCGTATTAGGCGTTCAGCGAGATCCTCTACGGATTTTTTAACCTTGTTCTTGCGGTTTTCCCAGGATTTTGAGCCTAGCCGGTCCAGCCTGGGCTCATCGCCTTCGTTTCCTATGTACCGCTGGACGAGATTGGACTGTTCTATGGGTACAAAGACGCTTTCTTCGTCCGCGTACTCAATTTTGACGTAATCGCGGTCGTTGCCCAGCACCCGCACGCGCTCTATACCGGTAAACCGGCCGATTCCGTAGTTGACGTGCACGACAAAATCGCCGGGGTTCAGCTCAACGAACGTGTCTATGATGCGTGATCGAACGCTTTTAAGCGATTTAGGCGCGCGCTTGCGCCTGCCGAATATTTCGCCTTCATGAACGAAAGCAATCTTGGCTGACGGAACGGTAAAGCCAGCCGACAGACCTTCGGCGTGCACGGTAATCCCGGTACGCCCGGTCTCGCCCTGGAGGATAAGCGACGAAATGCGTTCCGCCTGTACCGCGTTCTCGGCGAACACGTGCACCTCGTACCCAGCCTTGCCCAGAGACGCCAGTTCGTCGCGGAAATAGTTGATGTTGCCAAAAAACGATCCGGGTGGCTCCGAGCCAAAAGACAGACGGTTTTGCGCTTCGTTGTCCTTGAGCGACCACGTGGCGACGACCCGGGGCAGCGACGCGGACAGAGCCTCAAAATCGACGAGGAGCATTTCCGGCGGCGGTACCGGCCCTTCAATGAGCGCCTTTCGGTACAATCCCGCGTATTCGCGATGCACCGCATCAGTCTGACCGGACAGACGCTCCCGCTCCACGAGCACGACGACGTCTTGCGCGTCCAGGTACTCGAACAAGCTTGACGTCCGACCGTAGGCCAGGGGGTACAGCGACTCTTCTCCCCTCGCCTCTCCCCGTTCTATCAGGGCTTCCACGAGCATTTCGACCGCCTGTGAGCGGTCTTCTCCACCAGGCGCCGGACACGCCAGCAGCGATTTTCCGGCAGCTGCAGCCAGCTCTGGAGTCCACACGAATTCCCTGGCTGGCCTGAGCAGCACGGTCAACGGCCTCTCGGGATCCGAAGCCTGCGACACGGGTTCAAACCGTCTGATCTCTTCAACTTTGTCGTAATCCAGCACAAAACGCACAGCCGACTCATCACCCGGCATGAATACGTCGAGAACCTCGCCCCGCAGCGCAAACTCTCCGGGCAAACTCACCCGCGGCACGCGCAGATACCCCCAGGCCGCGAGCCGCGCGGCCAGAGCCACACCGTCCAGAGCGTCACCCGTGCGCACCCTGAACAGTCCACGCTCGAAGGTATCGCGTGGTGGTACCGGCGTCATGACAGCGCGCTGACCGGCGACAATAACGGTGGGTCCGTCGTCATCGAGCATTGAGGCGAGCGCCGCGGCCCGTTGCCCGAATGTCGAGGATCGCGGCTCTACCGGCCTGTACGCGGCTGTTTTCCACCACGGAAAGACCAGCGCCGACACGCCAGCCGCCTCGCAGTCGTTGGCAAAGGCTTCGGCGTCGGCATCGGTGGGTGTAACCACAAAAATCCTGCCGCGCCTGGCACCGGGCCGCATCGTCCGGCGCGTTTCCGCCCTTCGTGATGCCGCTGCTACGATGAATGCCGCGAGTGGGGCTTCCAATTCTGCGCAATCGATGGGAAAATCACCTGCCTCCAGCCTGGCAAGAAATTCCGCTATGGGTTCATGTCGTAGGAGGCGTCTGGAAATGTCTTCAAGGCGTAAGGAGTTCATGCGAATCGTCCGATAAGTACAGAAGGATAGCGCGCCGCTCATACTACACGAATCGAGCCAGCGCGCACAAGGAGACGTAGCAGTGCACGCAAAGAGTCGCGTCCTGGCAGCCCTGTTGGCCGTGCTCGCCGTGAGCGCAGCAGCGGCGCAAGCCGAGCTTTCCATACAATTCTTTGACAAGCGCGTCTACGTTCCGGGATCCGAAATCTTCATCAAGGTGACGATACGGAACGATTCCCCGGACGTCTGGCGTTTCAAACTAGCCGATGACAAGCGACTATCCATACGCTTTGACGTCAGGACCGTCTCCAACAGGGTCGTTCCGCCTAGCGACGCGTGGAAGCGCGCGATGTCGTCGAGCACGCCCATCTTCTACCGGGAATTGGCTCTGCAACCCGGCGAAGAATACTCCTTTGTTGAAGATCTGCGCGCGTACGTAGACATACCCGTACCAGGCGCCTACATCGCCGTCGCGGCGCTGTATCCTGAACTATCCACAGCGCCACGCGCACCCGAGGAACTACGTTCGAACACCCTGTCACTTTCTGTGCGTCCTGGCGCTCCGACGCCCGCCGCCGCTGAATCACTACGCGCCGAAACCGCAGAAATTCTTCGGGCGGAACGGGTAAGCCCCGACGAAGTGGTAGCGAGAACCATAGAAGCGCGGCAGAAGGGCAAATGGAACGAGTTTTTCCTGTACCTGGATGTGGAGCGCTTGCTGGTCGCCAATGCTGATAAAAAACGGGCGTACGACCGCGAATCAGACGATGGCAGACGACGAATGCTGGCTACCTACAAAGCCGACCTCATGACGAGCGTCGTGGATTCTGACATCGTCGTAATACCAAGCTCGTACGAAATTACCGAGACCAGGTACAGCCAGGCGTACGGCACTGTCATAGTCATCCAAAAATTCGACTACGACGGGTTCCGCATGATCAAAGAATACACGTATGACCTCGAGCGACGCGACGATATCTGGTATATTGTAGGCTACTCAGTTATCAACAAGGGTACCGAATGAAGGCATTGCTCGTCGTGGAGGACGACTCCGTAGCGGAAATCGTCCAGTATTACCTCCAGCCGCTCGGGCTGGACGTTATACGCTACCACGATCCGCTTAAAGCGCTCGACAATCTCGACGAAATACTCCCCGACGCCGTCGTTATGAGCGCCAGGGACTTTCCACGACACTGGAAAACCCTCGTCGTCAACCTGCGGGCATCGCGTCCAAAATCAGCGTGCGCAATTATCTTGCTCAAAGGAGCGTACTTTCCATTTGAAGAAGCCGCCAAAGCCGCGTATCTGGGCGTAAATGCGGTTATAAAAGAAGATTTATCCGATAGAGCCGAGATGGATCGCTTTCAGCAAGTGTTGAAGCGCTACGTAGAC
>JAFGUM010000250.1 GCA_016938515.1 Spirochaetales bacterium
ATATCGACGAGCTCGAACAGGCGCTTGACGCGTCTGACAGCCTCGGTTCTGTCTATAGCCTCGTGCTCGAGGATGGCTTCAACTATCTGATCTCCTACCTTCTGGACCGGATTGAGCGCGTTCATGGCGCCCTGGAAGATCACCGATACGTCCTTCCAGCGATACGCCCGCAGGTCGCGGTCGTTCATGGCCAGCACGTCTCTGCCGTCGAACAGGATCGAGCCACCGTCGACGCGCCCGCCTTCGGGCAGGAGACGCAGCGCGGCCAGCGCCGTCGTCGTCTTGCCGCAGCCCGACTCTCCCACGAGCCCGAGGATCTCTCCTTTTTCAAGCGAGAACGATACACCCCCCACGGCGTGAACTCGTTCCGCTCCTCTGGCGTACGACACGCGCAGGTCGCGAATTTCGAGCAGGGACATGGCTACCTCTTCCTCAGCTTGGGGTTGAGTATCTCGTCGAAGGCGTACCCGAGGAAGGTAAAGCCCATGACGAGGATCAGTACGCACAGGCCCGGCGGCAGGATGAACCACAGCGCCCCGGAACTGGCCGCTCCCGACTCAAAGGCGAAGTGCAGCATCGTACCCCAGCTGGGCCTGGTAGAGTCTCCCATCCCCAGAAACGACAGCGTCGTCTCCGACAGTATCGACACCGCGGTTACGAGTATGGTGTTGGCGAAAATTAGGGGAAATACGTTGGGCATCAGGTGGTGCATGATGATGTGCGCGTCTCCCGCGCCTATCGACCTTGCCCGCTCCATGAACTGCCTTTCCTTTATGGTAAGCGTCTGCGCCCTGATGACGCGGGCGGTGCCGGCCCAGCCGGTAAGCCCGATCACGAGCACGATGTTCCAGACGCTCGGCCCGAGCAGCGCCGCGAGCACGAGCATCAAGGGCAGCCAGGGCAGCACCAGGAACACGTCGGTAAAGCGCATAAGCGCGGTGTCGACCCACGAGCCAAAATAGCCCGCGACGACGCCGACTAGGGTGCCCACCAGCATCGAGATGATCGTAGCCGACAGTCCCACGAGCAATGACACCCGCGAACCGGCTATGAGCGCAGCGGCGACGTCGCGCCCCAGGTCGTCAGTACCCAGCACGTGGCTGGGCCCCGGCGGGTTGAGAACGTCAGAAGGCGAACCAAACGACAGCGGGTCGTACGGCACGAGCACGGGCCCGAACACGGCCAGTACGGCAAAAGCCACGATGATGACGAGCCCGGTAACGCCGAGCGTGTTTGTCCTGAACACGCGCCAGATAGCGCGATTGCCGGAAACTGCTCCCATACCGTGCCTCCTACACCCGCACCCGCGGGTCAATGTAGCCGTACACGATATCGGCGATGAAGTTCGCGCCGACCACGGCAACACTCGTAACAAGGAAAATTCCCTGCAAAAGAGGATAGTCCCTGCCCTTGAGAGCCTCGTACATCAGGCGCCCGAGGCCGGGCCACGAGAATACCGTTTCTACCTGCAAGGCGCCGGTTATGGTAAAGCCGAGGCTCATGGCAATTATCGTTACCATCGGTATCATCGCGTTTGGTACCGCGTGCCGCTTGAGCACTTCCCCCTCGGTAAGACCCTTGGCGCGAGCCGTGACGATGTAGTCCTCAGTTAGAACGTCTATCATCGAGTTGCGCATGATAAGCGCATACTCACCCATCAGTACCAGGGCGAGCGTCAGCGACGGCAGCACGAGGTGCGAAAGCGCGTCGCCGAGCTTGACGAGGGGCGACGCGAACACGAGGGCGGGCGAGATGAGGCCAGACACCGGGAACAGGTGCAGGTAGCCGGCGAAGAAGGCCACGAGCAGTATTCCCAGCCAGAACGTCGGCATGGAGTACGAAACGAGAGCGAAGCCAAGGGCGCCGACGTCGAGAGCGCTGCCTCGACGCCAGGCCGCCACCACTCCTATCAGCATTCCCGCCGCTATGGCTATGAGCTCGGCTACCAGCGTCAGCAGCAGCGTCGCCGGCACCCGCTCCCAGATTATGAGCGCTACCGGTTTTTTGAATATAAACGAGTCACCAAGATCGCCCCGCACGAGATCTCCAAAATACATGCCAAACTGCACGTACCATGGCTTGTCCAGGCCAAACATCTCATTGATGCGGGCGATGGATTCAGCGCTCATCCGGGGGTTGCGCGCTAGCATGGAGGCCGGGTCACCGGGCATGACCCTGAACAGAAAATAGTTGATGATGAGCACGCCCAGTATGGTCAGCGCCGCCTGGAACAGCTTTTTGATCAGAACTCCGCGTTTCACCCGGTCTCCCCTTTCGCGCTATTTGCCGTCGCTCCAGTCGGCTTTGGCTCCGCGCTTGCGCTTTGAAAGCACCAACACCACGACTACGGCAGCCGCTATGGCGATGGCGATTATGGCCACCACGAGGGCGTTGGACGACGCGCCCGTAGACCCGGTCTGCACTGGAGCTACCGACAGGTAGTTTACGTTGGTGTTGGCGTAGAACACTGGCCCGTCGGAAACCGGCTCAAGCCCGCTTACCAGGTCGTCTCTCCACGCCTGGATATCACTGTCGTAGGAGAGTATCACCAGTGGAGCATCCCTCCAAGCCAGCTTCTGAGCTTCGAATACAGCGGCTTGTCTCTGCGCACTGTCGAGCATCGTGTACTGCCTGGCTACGAGTTCGTCGTATTCCGGGTTGGAGTAGCGCGGCTCGTTCGTGCCGTCTATCTGGTCGGTCGTCAGGATGGACAACAGCGTCGTCGGATCGACGTCACCGCCCCAGCCCCATATGAACATATCATAGTCGCCGGCTACGATGGCGTCGTTGAGCGCACCATCATCGAGCGTGGTAAGATCGACAGCGATGCCCACGTCGCGCAGGTAGCCCTGTATCATCTGTCCGGCTTTGACCTCCCGCGGGTTCTCGGCGCGGGCTATCAGCCTGATAGACAGCGGCGAGCCATCGGGCCGCAGGCGCATGCCCGAGCCGTCTTTTGCCTTGTAGCCGGCTTCATCGAGCATGGCAGCCGCGGCGGACGGGTCAAACGGACGCGCATCGGTGCCGGTGGGAGTCCAGTGCCAGAACGTGGTAGCCGGCGGTATGAGCGTGGTGGCCGGAATGCCGCCGCCGTTGAAGGCTATCTGCACGAGGTCGGCCTTGTTGATGGCCGCGTCTATCGCGCGGCGCACCCTCGGGTCCATCAGAGCCGGGTCGCCGCCGGATGCGGGGTCATCCCAGCAGTTGATCGTCATCTGCGTAAACCCGTTGGCCGCGTAGGTGAGCACCCGTATGTTGCCGGCTTTTTCAAGCTGCGCCACCTGGTCGGGGTAGAGGTTCAGGGCAACGTCTATCTCGCCGTTGGCAAGGGACTGAGCCATGGTCTCGCGGTTGGCGAATATGGAGAACACCACGCTGCCAACCTTGGGAGCTCCCAGGAAATAGTCAGGATTGGC